>JAITMN010000219.1 GCA_031277355.1 Nevskiaceae bacterium
CCGTCCCGGTTGACGCTCATCGGATTGCACGGCTTTGGGCTCACACATTCCAACGCCACGAATCCTGCCAGAGTGAATCGATTCAACGCGTCTGCGCCGCCGGCGAGCACCGCATCGACAAGCCCGGTCCTGAGCAGGCGTTCAGCACTGGCGATGGCTTTCGGCGCCGACGTGCAGGCGGTGGAGATACTGTAGCAGGGGCCACGGATACCGATGACCCGGCCGAGAAAGTCGGCCGGCCCGCCCAAGCCCTGTTGCTCCAGGCAAAAGCCTTCCGGCAGCCGATCCCCGGTTTCGTTCAGCGCGGCAAATGCCTGCTGAGCCTCACCGATTCCGGCGGTGCTGGTTCCCAACACCACGGCGACTCGATCAGCGCCAAACCGGGCGATCGCAGAAGCCACCGCACCCTGTATCTGATGCAGACAAGCCAGCGCAATGGCGTTGCACCGGGTCTGATATTCCAAAGGCCAGCGCGCCAGTGAAGGCAGCGCGTCGGTCACCACGCCCTGCGGCAGCGGAGTCGGCCAAAAGGGTGATTGCAGCGGCAACGATGCCGGCCGGTTCGCTGCCAATGCCGCGCGCAATGCAGCCGGCCCACTGCCCAATGCACAAATCACGGCCACATCATGCAACCAGACGCGCTGCTGTCGGTTTGCCACACTCACTGGGCAGACTCGATGGAGATGGCGTAATGCCCGATATGGTTTTGCAGGCGCGCCGCGCCCAGCGGCGCAGAATCACCGCGCCATGTCTCCAGCACCAACCTGCCGCCACAGAGAACACGACGCTGTTCGTCCTGCTCCTCCAATCCACAACCCTGCGGCATGCCGGTGCGAATCGCATCGGCCGGCCAATACACCAACTGCAGATCGCGCAACACAGCACGCCCGTCGATGGACGATGGAACCACCGGTTCGCGTGATTCCATCAACTGCCGCCCATCCCACGCCAGCAACAGCACGCGCTGACCCAGCAGCATGCCCGCGACGCGCAATTCTTCGGCGTCGATCTCAACGGCCGCGTCCAACGTGATCGTCGGCCCGCCGCTGATACGGCCGATGGTGAGCCGTTGCATCTGCGTCGTCTCAACGCCAAAAGACGACGGCGTCAACAACGGCAACGCATCGAACTGACGACGCGCCGCCAGCGTGGCGCAACCGGGCAAACACAGCGCCAAACCGCAACACAGGGCAATCAGGCAACGCACATTTTTTCCAGTGTCGACAGACGGCGGCGCGGCTCGGCCACATAGGGATTGGTCCGATCCCACGCATAACCGGCCAGGATGGATGCGATCATCCTGAGCACCTCTTCGGATTTGTTGGGAAAGAACAGGACATCTTGAAACTTTCCGTTGTACCAAGATTCGACGAAGACACGAAACGTATCCACGCCCTGTTTCAGCGGCACAGCGTAGTCCTTCTCCCAATCCACCGTCTCGCCCGCCCATTCGCGGCCGATCATCGCTGTGGCCAGCGAGGCGGACTTCACAGCGATGGTCACGCCGGAAGAAAACACCGGATCAAGGAATTCCCCGGCGTTACCGAGCAGCGCATACCCCTTGCCCCACAGAGACTTCACATTGGCGGCGTATCCGGCGATGCGGCGTCCCGGCGTATCCCATTGCGCTTCGGCCAGCAACGCCGACAACCACGGGTCCTCGGCAACCAATTGCTGCAACACCTCCACATCGGAGCCGCCATATCGATCCAAAAATGCCTTTTCCGCCACGACGCCCAACGAACAACGGCCATTGGAGAACGGAATCGTCCAGTACCAGACGTCGACATGCTGCGGATGCACGCCGATGCGAATCTTGTTTCTATCGAAAGTGCCGAGCGGAATGTTGTCTTTGATGTGAGTGAAAACTGCCGCCCGCACGGGAAAATTCGAAGGCGTTTCCAAATCAAGCAGCTTCGGCAATACACGCCCGAATCCGCTGGCATCCAGAACATGGCGAGCCTCGACCTGGTAACTGTCTCCTCCATCCGGCCGAATCGTCACGCGCGGCCGGTCGCCTGAAAAATCCACCGCCGTGACTTCCTGGCGATAGCGGAAAGGCGCACCGGCCGCCTCGGCGGTCTGCGCCAGCAGATGATCGAAATCCGCGCGCGGCACCTGGTAGGTGGTGCCCCAACCCGGCGAGAATTTGTTGCGAAAATCGATGACCGCCGTACGATCGCCACGCACGAAGCTCGCGCCATTCTTGTATTGAAAGCCGGCTTCAACGACAGCGCGCAGCATGCCCGCTTCCTCCAGATACTGCATGCTCTGCGGCAACAGACTCTCGCCAATGGAAAACCGGGGAAAGGTCTGCCTTTCCACCACCAATACGTCGCGCTGTTGCTTGATCAGCATGCCTGCGGCCACCGAACCGGAAGGGCCGGCTCCAATGATCAACACGTCGACTCTTTCAACTTTCATGAATGCACCGATCCTGCGACAGGTCTGAAAACAGGTGTAAGAAACCAGATGGAAGTCTCACCGACAAGCATGCCCAAGCCAAACGCGCGCAACGCCGGCGTGGCGGACAAGGCCAGCAGCCCGAATGAAAGCAACGTGCTGACCCCGGCAATGGCCACCGCCAGCCACACGGAGCGCTCGCCGGGATGCTCAAGCATGAATATGCCGTAATCGATGCCCATGCCCAGCAGCAAAATCAGCGACAGCAGGACGAACAATTGCATCGGCATTTGCATCCAACCGAAGACGGCGAGCGTCACGGCGCCACCCAGCAGCGTCGGCAGATAGGCCCGCCATGCCCTGCCTCGATAGCGCCAATGCAGCAGGCCAACCACCGCCAGGATGCCAACCAACAGCAGGTGACTCAAGCGTATGCGATAGCGCTGTAGCAGTTGCGAATATCTGGCCGTGTTGTCGACCCATCGAACTCCGGCAAGACCTTCGGCCGCGCGACTCAGATCGACCAACGACTCCCGGCTCACGCCCTGCAGCAAGATCAGGCTGTGATGCTGGCCGTTGGAGTCTGACCAGATCGGGATCGTGGCCGCCGCCGCAGAGGCGCGATGAAACTCCTCCACCGTCAGGTACCGGGGAACGGCCGGCTCAATCTCCAATTGCTCGCCGGTAGCGGCCGCCACCGCCTGCCATGCCCGTTCGTTCGCCATTGCAACCAGCGCCGCAGACTCTCGTTGCACACGATCCGATGGCGTCCAATCCGACAACGCCTGATACCCGAAGAGGCGCCCTTGATCCACCAGACCTGCCAGTCGCGCGGTCAGGCTTTCCTCTCGTTGCAGCAACGCCTGCTGACTGTCCGCGCTTATCAAGAAAACCTGCGCGGGGCTGGCCAGACCCAGAATACGCCCCACCTCGATCTGTTCGGCCATCAATTCCGGGGGTGCGTTCTGCAACAACCGGATGTCATCGACCGCGTGAAGCCTCAACAGTCCTGGCAGCAACAGCGCGATCCCGAGTGAAGCCAACAACCACCCTCTCGCGCCGCCCGGCCATCGAGGCCATCGATCCAGACTGCGCGCGAGCCATGCGGCAAATCGCGTGGTCCGCAACGGCTTGCGATCAAGCCACGGGAACCAGCACAACACCGTAAGAAATGCGGCCAGCAATCCAACGCAGGAGAACACGGCAATCTGTCGCAAGCCGGGGAACGGCGCGAGACCAAGGGCAAGGTAGGCAATGCCGCTGGTGGCCAGCGCCAACCACAGCCCCGGCGAAATCTGTCGCAACTGTTCCCAGCGCTGCTCCACCGGCGTCCCCTGCCGGGCGGCAAAATAATGAATGCCGTAGTCCTCGGCGACACCGATGAGACTGGCTCCAAAAACCGTCGTCAGCAGATGCACTCGACCGAACACCAAATCCGTCACGCTGAGCGCCGCCGCACAACCGATGACCAGCGACAACGTCACCAACGCGATGGGGCGCGGCGACCCAAACGTGATGAACGTCAGCAGGATGACAGCCCACAGGGAACCGGTGCCAATCACCGACATTTCGAATTTGGCGCGCTTCGCCGCCGCCTCGGCCTGCAAGGTAGCTCCCGCCGCCAACACACGAACGTCGAGATTCTGATCCACTAACCTGGCGCGCGCCGCAGCGAGCAACTGGCTGTTGACGCCGCCATCCCATGCAGAAAAGCCCGATTCGGCTTCCTTGAAGGGCAGCGCTATCCACTGTGTGTCGCCGTCTTCCACCCACAACCAACCGTCGCGCGGCCGCAATCTGCTCCACTGCGCGCGCTCACGCACCCATTGGCCGAGCAGGCCCAGAGGATCGTCCCGCCAACTGGAAAGCCCATCGCCAATGGGCTGTATCAGATTCTGCAATGCCCGCTGGGCAATCTCCTCTTGCGTTGCCGATTGCAGCCACTGCCGCGACTCGCGGGTGATCAACGCACCGCGCGTCTCCACGATCCGGCTCATCACTTCGCCCGACAACGCGGCGCCTTCGGTGTCGGCCTGCAATTTTTGCCGCTGCGGATCAATCGTCGCCAGCACGGTGGCGGCCGCCTGCTTGCTGTCCTCCCAGTCTGTCGAGCCTACCAGTACGACCCATTGCGTTGCCGCCGCCGCAAGCAGATGTTCGGTAGCCTCTGCAAGCACCTGATCGGATTGCTGCGGCAACAACTCGGCCACATCGGTGACAAAATCCGGCGCTCTCCACAGACGGTATTGATGAAACGCCAACGCCACGGCGACAACCAGCCATGCCAGCGCCAAGAGACGATGCCGTCGTTGCGCGCTCTGACTCACCGCAATTGCTGCGCCTCCGCCTCGCTCAGATCACTATCCTCGGCCTGATTGGAAAATCTCACAGTGGTGACATCTCCGCTTTTCTCCCGCAACACGACGGTCTCGACATGAGGCCCACCCGACAAATCTATCGCCAGGAACCGATCCCTCAATCCGGCATCCTTCGGCCGCAGAGACAATTCCCAATCCGTCTGCCCCATCAAACGAATGTCGATTTCAAACTGCGCCTGCAAGGCCCCGACGTCGGCAACCACCACGCTTTGCAGCAGATCATTGATGGTACGAAGCATCGGCTCGCGCCTGGCGTCCAGCGTCATCTCGGATCGCCCCGCGCCATTGCTGATTCGCAAACGCTCGCGGCTCACCGACAACACACTCTCGAACGGACGCTCGGTGTGCCACAACAGGCCCGTACCACGAGCAACCACGAACTGCCCGGAAGACTCCACTGGACGCTTGAACCCGGAAATCTGCCGGCTCTGCAGAAAGTTGCCGCGCAGCACAGCCGGCTCATGCAGGCGGCTCATCAAGTCGGACGCAGACGGCTGGGCTCCAACGGCCCCCACTGCAACCAGCAACAACAGCCAGGACAATTTTCTCATGGCGGCGGCACCCCGATCCTCTCCCACAATATCTTGGGACAGAGGTAACACATATTGCCGCTGCGCATGTCTACCGCGACCTGAACCGTATGCGCCCGAGTCAAACGCCGCCCGGACGCCGCATCGCGGATCTCATAGTTCACGCGCAGGCGGCTCTCCCACTCCACGATTCGCGCCAGCACCCGAACACGCTGCCCCAAACGCAGCGGCTGCGCGTAACGGATGAACAATTCGATGATCGGGAACGCATACCCCGATTCCTTCATTTGCAGATAGCCGAAGTTCAGCCGACCGAACAATGCGCCCCGCGCTCGCTCCAGAAATTTCACATAGTGCCCGTGCCACACGACTTCCATCGGATCGATGTCGTAGAACGCCGGCTCCAATTCGATTTCATGTTCCAGATGCTTGATCATTACCCTGATTCCAGAAGTCGAAGAAATTGAACCAGTCGAGCGGCGAGCGCGCCAACATTGCCTCCAGCGCGTGTGCGTACTCGGTAGCGTAACGTGCAAGCTGAACGGCCCGGTTGCCGCGTGGCAGACTGACCCGCTCGGCCAATCGATCAAAATGGATCACATAGCCGCCCGCCTCGTGGATACAGCACAGAAAGAAGATCGGACAATCAAAAAGACTGGCCAGCAGATACGGGCCAACGGGGAACTTGGCCTGCCGGCCCAGAAACGGCGCAGCCACCACGGCGGCGCCAGCCACCGGGATGCGATCTCCTGCGATGATCACGCACTCTCCAGCCGCAACTCGATCTGCCAGACGCATCGCCAGGCCGGGCCCGAAGTCGGTCACCTCCATGAATCTGGCGCTGCTGCCCGGATTCAAACGCCGCAGGATGCGATTGAACTTCTCCGCGTGGCGCGTGTGAACCAGAATGTTCAATGCCACCGCACCACGCGCCTCGGCCATGTGCTGACACAACTCAAGACAGCCCACGTGCGCGGTGACGATGATTGCGCCCCGGCCTGTGGCAACCGCTTGATACAGCGCCTCTCGTCCTTCCGTCCGCACCCCGCCCACCGGGAGCCGCCCACCCGATGCGAGCAGTTTGTCCAACAGAGTCTCCGCGAAGTTCATCGCATGCCGCAGGCTCAACCAAATCGTCGGCCGCCTGCCCCCCGGCCTGTGAGACTCGATTCTGCGCAGATATTCCAGCGACGCCCTGCGAACTGACGACCTCAACAACCAATTGAGCAGAACCACCGGAAACACTGCTATGCGGAACGGCCACCGCCCCAGCCATCGGTGGATCAGCAACAGCAGGGTGATACCGCCAACCCAGGTGTTTTCGCCAATCGACGCCCAATGTTTGCCTCGTCCGGCGCGCCCGGTCGTCTTGCGCCAAAGCAGCATCGGCAGGCGCAGCAACATGCCAAAAAACAGCCGCGTGTGCAGCCAACTGATGCGCGCATTGTCGCGCCACAGGCGGAAGTGAGACAAACCGCCCGGCGGATAGACCACCTTGGTCGGGAGCGCCCTGAATCGCACACCGGCCCAATACAGACGCACCATGATCTCCGGATCAAAATCCATCCGCGACGCAAGCCGATGACGCTGCATCAATTCCAGTGTCGGCTCCAACGGATAGATTCGAAAGCCACACATGGAATCCCGTATTTCCAGGGACAACGTATGGATCCACACCCAGACATGCGTAATGTAACGGCCATACAGCCTCGATCGCGGAACCGATGCATCGTACACCGGCACGCCGTAGATCATGTCGTTGGGGTATTTTTCGGCCAACTCCACGAATCGCGGAATATCGCCGACATCGTGCTGACCGTCCGCATCGATTTGCAGCGCGTGCGTGTATCCTCGCTCGCCCGCCACCCGCAGGCCGGCCTGCATCGCAGCCCCCTTGCCGCCATTGCGCGCCAGCCGCACGACTTCAACCCGCTGACGTTGCGCGGCCACCTGAGCCAGCAACCGCGCATCCTCCAGCGAATTGCCATCATCGACGACAATGCAGGCGATGCCATTGCTCAACAGTGCGTCGATCACGGCGGCCACCGTGTCCACATGCCGATATACCGGCACGACGGCGCACAGTTTCATGGACCACCTTCCCAGCGGATACGCCCGGTGGCGCAAACATCACTGCCGTGTTTGATCTGATATGTGGTGCGATGCCTCATCGCATCATTGCGCAGCAATACCGTGAGCCTGCTCTGCGGAAGAATCACGCGCCGGAATTTGGCGGCTTCGAGACCGGAAAATCCGACCCCAATCCCCAGGAGCTCACGACTCAACCCTATGAGCCAATCGATCTGCACTACGCCCGGAAGAATCGGTTGTTCGGGAAAATGCCCGGCAAAAAACGGCGCCGTCGGTGATACCCACAGTTCGACGACACAGGATTCGGCATCCCGCTCCAGCACACGAAATTCGGGGTTGCGACGATCAAAACGCTCACGCAGCAACGATTCGGGCGTCTTGCCATCTGCGGTCACGGGCCAGGGATCGACAAACCTCCAGCTTCGAGGCAGCAATTCGACTTGCGAAGATTGACGCAGACACTCGCGAAGCCGTTCGACCAAGCGCAGTTTGCCTTGCTCGGCCAAGGCCCAGCCGGAAGCGTTCGGCATCGCAACCACCGCCAAAATCTGACGTGGCGCGCCCACGACCAGGGCGCGCGCCTTCAGCAGCAGGCCCGAGTCGAGTAACACGCGCTCGACGCCATCCAGAGAAACGCGCTTCTCCTCCAGTTTGACGATGCGATCCACACGCCCGGCAAGCTCGAAGCCATCACCGAGCGCAACCACACGATCAGCACTGCGAAACCATTCGTCCGTGGGCAACTGCGGGGTACGAATTTCAAGCACACCGTCCTGCTGCCTGAACTGCGCGCCCGGCAATGCTCGCCAGGCGGACGCCGCTCCCGGCGCACGCGGCCGCCAGGCCACTGCTCCGGTTTCGGAACTGCCATATATCTCGGTGACATCGACCCCAAAGGAAGCCCGGCACGCACTGACTCCGGTCTCTTCCAGTGGCCCGCCAGCCGAGAGTATTGAACCCACGGCACATTTCAGCGAACTCAACTCCGGCAGGCGCGTCAAATGTGCCGGGCTCGTAACCAGATTGCATCCCTCTGGCGCATCGATCAGACACAGATCCTGCACCTGAGACAATCGAATTGCCTCGAACGGCCTCCCGGTCGCCAGCGGCAACAACACGCGAAATATCAGGCCATACATGTGCTGATGAGACACGGTACCCAGCACCCGTCGCGATGGCTCTCCCCAATCAAGCGTGGCGGCAAGGCTCCGGACTTCGCACTCCAGTTGCCGAAGATGCTTTGCGATTGCAATGGGTTGCCCGGTACTGCCCGATGTATACATCTCCAGCAGCATCGCCTCCGGGTCCAGCAATGACAATCGCCCCTCGGCCGGCCCCTCAGGGCGCAGCCCCTCCGGAGTCCCGGCGAAGCCATCGATCATCAAATCAGATCGGGCCGCCGCCCACTGCTGATCCGAAGGCACCAGCGCACACTTGCCGGCATGCCATGCACCCAGCAACGCCGCCACGAACTCCAGCGCATCATGAAAATGCAGCACATAGCGCCTGCCCGGCGCCGCCGCGAAAGCGGCTTTCCATGCCAACACGCTTTGCTCCAATTCGCCGAAGCTGCGCGGCTGTCCGTGCTGATAGGCAATGATCGCCGCCCGGTCACGCTTCCCATCAAACAGCCGGCAAAGTGACGTGTTCTCAACCATCATTCCATTGCTGGCGAACCAGGCGCCGCACCACGAATTCGCCTGCAAACAGCAGTCCGGCACAGGCATAGGCAATGCCGCCGCTATACATCGCCCACGAAGCATCGCTGCTGAACAACGCCAGCCACGCTGCAATCATTGCGTTTACCAGAAAGAACACACACCAGAGCATCGTCACGCGCCGCGTGTAGGCCACCGCCGGGGGCGGCAGATCAGGTTCACGCAGGCGCGCAATCCGCTCGACGAAACTGGGCGGCCGGAGCAGACTGCGACCGAACAATACAAACAGACCCAGATTCACGGCCACTGGATAGAACTTGGCCGGCAGACTCAGATCAGTCAGCGCAGTGACCACGGCCATTGCCAACAACACGGCACCCCACAGCCATTCACGCGCGAAGATCACCCGCAACACAGCCAACAAACACAGCGGCAACGCCAACGCCCGCGCGCCTTGCTCGCGCAGCAGAAAATAGATAGCCACCGGGTAGGACAGCGTCACCGCGCCCAGCAGCACGGAACGGGGCCTCAAGCCTTCTCCGTCAGGTGCCGATACAGCGCCTCCACCACATCGCCCACCGTGCGCACGGAACGGAACGCCTCGGGCTGCAAGCGGCGCTCAGTCAATGAACGCAGCTTGACCATCATGTCCACGGCGTCAATGCTGTCGATGTCCAGGTCCTCGTACAACCTCGCCGCCGGCGTGATCTTTTCGGGCGCAATGCCGAAGGTCTCCTGCAAGACCTCACTCAGACGGGCAAATATTTCTTCCTTCGTCATATTCGCACTCCGACCCTTCAGCGTTGCCGCGCCCCAGACACAAATTGCGCAAGTCGCCGGACAGACCCAAAGTGCTCACGCCCAGCCTCCGAATCTCCCAACACAATGCCATAGCGCTTTTGGAGAGCCAAACCAAGCTCCAAAGCGTCGATGGAATCCAAACCCAGCCCCTCCACAAATAGCGGTGCATCGGTATCGATATCGGTCGCCGAAATGTCTTCAAGGTTCAGCGACTCGATGATGAGCGCCTTGATTTCCTGCTCAAGCTCTTGCATTGGACTTCACCCTGTCGGTCAGCAATTGTCTCAGTTGATCGGTCAGACCGCGCGCCGCGTTCACGTCGCCGCCCAGACGGGCGGACTCACCGACCACCGGCAGATCGTCCAACACCCGGATCGAGAAATACATTCTGCGCGGAGGGACATGCCACCACGGCTCACCCTTGCGCAGCGACGGCGGTTCGCAACTGATTGTGACCGGCGTCAAAGGCCGCCCCACGCGCAAGGCGACATTGGCTGCTCCGCGATGCCATTTCTGCGCTTGAAGCGGATTGGTGCGCGTGCCTTCCGGAAAGACGATCAGGCTGCTGCCGGCACAAAGCGCATCAACACAGGCGTCCACCAACTCCACGCCCCAATCATTGCACACATAACCCGCAGAACGCACTGCGGCACGGGTAAAGGGATTGTTCGACAACCCTGCCCGCACGATGCAAGTCGCATTCGGCACCACCGAAAGCAGGAACACCACGTCAAGCAGCGTCGGATGATTGGCAACGATCACCAAGCCGGGGCGGCGCAGCCGCTCCACACCAACCAGTTCGAATCGAAGCACGCCAAAAAGTCTCATGAAACGCACAAAGACCCAGAACAATATGTGCACCAAGCGCCGCGCCGCCTTCTGCCGCCGTTCTCGTCGAGGAAACAACACATACAGAAACGGGATACCGACGGCCCATAGAAGAATCCCGCCCAACCCGAAAGCCAGGAACGAGAGCCCCGTGGCGCACAACCGCCAGGCTCGACCCATGGCGCTAAGCATGTCGCCGCCAGAGATAACGGCCGGTTTCGGAAACCAAGGCCGATCGCTCATTGCCCGTCAGAAACTCCAGCACCCGCAAGCAGGGATGTTCTACACGCGAGCGAGCGGCCATATCCGCATCCGCCGCCCCCGCAGTCAGCGTAAACCCGCCAGCGGATTGCGCGCGCAACTGGCACGCCCAAGCGTACCGAAAACCATCATTCTCGTTTTCTTTCGTTCGGTAAATCGATGGCACCGGATCATCACAACACACCACCATCACACTGGCCGCACCCGATGCAAGCCAACCCAACGCCTCGAAGAAGGCAGACTCCGCCAGATCATTCCTGGCCGCGACGCTGGTGGTCATCGCGTGGTCTTCGCGCGCAATGCTGTAGAGACCAACCGCCGCATTATGGACAGCCAAACTGAATCCCATCGGAGAAACGCTGCCGTCTCGATGCAGTTGGGCAAACAATCCGGCAACCGCACCCAGATCGCCATAGCCAGAGGCGAACACCACAGGGCACGAGACCGTGTTCTGGCAAGCGGCCAGCACGTTCAGGGCGGCTCTACCCAATGGACTGACGCGACGCCGAAGCCCTGCTGGCATCCAAGGCAGCTCTGGGGAGAAGTCTCTGGCCAATGGCGCAGGCTCCTTGAACCAGCTCAGCCATTGCTGCTGTGTCGACAAGCCGGCAGCTACCGCAGCCCAGCTTTCCAACGCAAACCTTGGCCCGACACTCTCGCCAACGATGGACATCGAAAGACACAACCCCAAAATGTGGAATTCTAATCCCAGTGGCGCCAACTCCAGAAATCTTCGGGACCAGGCTCAGGACCGGGCCAGCATGCTCATCGCCCCTTCCCCAACACCTTGCGCAGCACCACCGCATCCTCCCGGCCGCCCACGGCCTGATAGTAGCCTCGGCGTATGCCGATCTGCGCAAAGCCCTGTGATTGATACAGCCGGATCGCATTGGTATTGGACGGTCGCACTTCGAGAAACACCTCTTGCACATTCAGACTTCGCGCAAATTCCAGCAGATGCGCCAGTAGATGAGCGCCGATGCCACGGCCACGCCACGGCTCGGCGACGCACAGATTCAGCACATGCGCTTCGCCGGCTCCGCTGCTCAGCACTCCATAGCCGATCAGCACGTCATCCAGTTCCACCACGCAGCAGTAGTGGCCCGCGCGCAGGCAGTCGCGGAAGATGGCCTGCGTCCACGGGAACGGATAGGTCTGCTTTTCCAGCGTTTGAACCGTCACGACATCGTCGAATCCCATGTCGCGAATTTGAATCGACGGCGTCTGCCTCATGCCGCAAGGCCGCGATACACGCCGCGCGCGAATTTCAGGTCTTCCCAGGCTTTGCGCTTTTCGCCGGGCGAACGCAGCAGATAAGCCGGGTGATAGGTGACGACCAGCGGCGTGCGCGAAACGCCGAAGTGATGCAGGCGGCCACGCAATTTGCCGATGGGTGTGTCGGTGGCAAGCAGGTTTTGCGCGGCGATGCGCCCGACCGCCAGCATGATGCGCGGCCGCAGCAACGCGACCTGCCGTTCCAGATAAGGCAGGCACTGATCCACTTCGCCGCGCTCGGGATCGCGGTTGTTCGGCGGACGGCACTTGAGCACATTGGCGATGAACACCTGTTCGCGCGCCAGATCGATGCCGCGCAGCATCGCGTTGAGCAGTTGTCCGGCGCGACCCACGAAAGGTTCGCCCTGACGGTCTTCATCCACACCGGGCGCCTCGCCGACGATGAGCCAATGCGCGGAGCGATTGCCCACACCAAACACGGTTTGCGTGCGGCAGGCGGCCAGAGCGCATCGGGTGCAACCGGACACCTCGGCGGCAAGTGTTTGCCAATCGTCGGTGGCGGGCGGGAGCACGGGTGGCGCGGGTGGCGCGGGTGCTGCGACCATCCTCGACGCAACGGTCGGCGCAGTGACCGGAATCTGCTGCGCCTCGGCCACGACCTTCGCCGGAACCGCAACCTGCACATCAGGCGCATCTTCATCGCGCACAGCAACATCATCCCGCGCATCGGCAGGAACTCGCGCTCGCCAGTCGGGAATACCCAGCGCGTGAAGATAGGCGGCGCGCCGATTCATGCCTCAGCCATCGCCGCTTGCATCGCGCTGATCCGCAGGATTCGCTGGATTCGCTGGATTCGCAGCACTGGCCGCAATCTGCGCCACGCGCTTGCGCCGCCGATGCACCGCCCACAGCACCGGCCCCGACAGCGCATAGCCGCCGAACACCAGCAGCAGACTCAGCGGCGGATGAAAGGCGATCAGCACAAACGACAACGGCACCAGCACGATGGTGGCGAACTTCACCGGCCCGTCCCAGTTCAACTGCTTGAAGCTGCTGTATTTGAAGCTGCTGACCATCAGGCCGCCCGCAGCCGCCGTGACCAGCAGGGCCACAATCAATCCGATCAACCCCGGCTCGCCGCGCCATTCCTCGGTGGAAGCCCAGACGAACCCGGCCACGACAGCCGCCGCCGAAGGGCTGGGCAGCCCCTCGAACCAGCGCTTGTCGGCGGCATCGCGCGTATTGAAGCGCGCCAGCCGCAGCGCCGCGCACACCGCATAGAAAAACGCCGCCAGCCAGCCCAGCCGCCCCCAGACCTTGCCGTATTCGAACAAGCGCTCCACGCCCCACTGGTACGCGACGATGGCCGGCGCGAGCCCAAACGACACCATGTCGGCCAGACTGTCGTATTCCTTGCCGAAGGCGCTTTCGCTGCGGGTGAGCCGCGCGATGCGGCCGTCGAGCGTGTCGAAGATCATCGCGACGAAGATCGCAAAGCCCGCGCGCCGGAAATTGCCGTCGATCGAGGCGACGACCGCGTAGAACCCGGAGAACAGGCAGCCCGTGGTCAACAGGTTCGGCAGCAGGTAGATGGCGCGGGACTGCTGCCTTTCGGGCGGTTTTTCGGGTTCCATAAAGGTCGAGAATGATAGTCTTGTGGGCTGTCCCGCCACAAATCCAAACGTCACGACCCCCCAAATGCGCCTATCCCGCTACCCGCTGGTCACCAGCAAGGAAACCCCCGCCGAAGCCGAAGTCGTCAGCCATCAGTTGATGCTGCGCTCCGGCATGATCCGCCGCCTCGCCGCCGGCATCTACAGCTTCCTGCCGCTGGGCCTGCGCAGCGTGCGCAAGGCCGAGCGCATCATCCGCGAGGAAATGGACCGCGCCGGCGCGCTGGAACTGCTGATGCCGGCCGTGCAACCGGCCGAGTTGTGGCAGGAATCCGGCCGCTGGGAGCAGTACGGCCCGGAACTGCTGCGCCTGAAGGATCGTCACGACCGCGACTTCGTGATCGGCCCCACGCACGAGGAAGTGATCACCGACATCGCGCGCCGCGAGTTGAAAAGCTATCGCCAGTTGCCGGTGAATTTCTATCAGATTCAGATGAAATTCCGCGACGAAATCCGCCCGCGCTTCGGCGTGATGCGCGGACGTGAATTTTTGATGAAGGACGCCTACTCCTTCCATGCCGACGAAATCTCGCTGGCCGAAGGCTATCTGGCGATGAAGCGCGCCTACACGCAGATGTTCACGCGAATGGGCCTGAACTTTCGCGCCGTCGGCGCAGACAGTGGTGCGATCGGCGGCAATGCCTCCGAAGAATTCCAGGTGCTGGCCGATTCGGGCGAAGATGCGATTGCGATTTCCGATGCCGACGATTACGCCGCGAATCTGGAACTGGCCCCCGCGCTGCCGCCGACCACGCCGCGCCCCGCCGCAACGCAGACGATGACGCGCACGCCGACGCCGGGCGCGAAGACCATCGCCGAAGTGTCGGCAATGCTCGGCGTCACCGCTGATCGCTGCGTGAAGACGCTGGTGGTGGAAGGCAGCGATGGCGGCGT
>JAITMN010000327.1 GCA_031277355.1 Nevskiaceae bacterium
GTTGCGCGTCAATACCACCCAACCATTCTCTGCGGCCTGCAAGTAAAGACAGGCATCGTTGAGCAAGTGGGCGCGGTGCGCGGGATCGCCCTGAGTGGCACGCTCCACGATGCCCGCCAACATACCCGCCTCGCCAACGGCGTTTGCCGATGGACGGGACAAGCGGTGATGCGGAATGTCCTCCACGGTTTGCTGTATTTGACGCAGCACCTCACGAGTATGCGGATGCGTGGGAACCAAACGACCGAACAAGTAGGTCAACTCCGACAGGCAAACCGTCGAATGATTGATGGCTCGAATTTGAAGTAACTCATCCACGCTCGGCGGTGTTCGCCCTTGAAGCACATCAATGTAAACGCATGTATCCAACAACAGCCCGGCGCCGGCCGAAACCGGAGGGCGCACAAAGGGCAATTCTGCGGGGCCGCGCCGTCTGAGAGGATTGATGGAACGCTGCGGTTTGATGCGCCGCAGTGAGCGAGCCAGATCAAAATTCAAGGTCAATGTCTTTGGTCACACGACCCTTGCGACGCACGAGACGAGCGCCAAAGTCATCTTCCAGCGCAACTTTGGCAAGCGCGTATTCCAGCAATTGCGTGTCTGAGTCGATACCGGATTTTTCCTTGGCAGCCTCCACCAACTCTCGCTGAATTCTTGCCCCGATACGGCTGCTCTGGCCACTCAGCAATCCCAGCCGACGAGCCGAATCGATGACGGTGTTGCGTCTGAGGCCGAACTGATCTTGTGGGGTTCGAGATGTTTCGACGGATTCTGACACGGGCTATCTCCGTGTTTAACACTTTGCGCATTTTGTCTGACAATGCCGATCTGCGCAATGAAAAACCACGAAGAATCGCGACGATTCGCCCCGTTTGCGCCGGTTTCGGTTCTCGACCGAGTCGGACCGGCGCATCCACAGCGCGCCCGGGCAAGGGGCGCGCCTGATTCTGTCTATTCCGGTTCAGCCGGGTGAGTAACTCCCAATCATCAACGCGGATAGAACACCGGAATCTTCGCATCCACATTGACCCACACCGATTTGGGCTCGGTGTATTCGTGCATCGCAAAATGCCCCATCTCGCGCCCGTAGCCGGAGTCCTTCACGCCGCCGAACGGCGAGCCCGGATGGAAGCGCTTGTAGCAGTTGATCCACACCATGCCGGCTTCCATGTGCCGCGCCAGCAGATGCGCGCGTTGCAGGTTGTTGGTCCACAGACCACCGCCCAGGCCGTAGATCGTGTTGTTGGCCATCGCCAGCACTTCTTCGTCGTTCTTGAACGTGGAGACGACGACGAACGGGCCGAACACTTCTTCCTGACAGACGCGATCTTCGATGCTCTTCGCGCGCACCACCGTGGGTTCGACGAAGCAGCCTTTTTGCAGGTCGGGGTGCGATGGCGCCTTGCCGCCCAGCAGCACTTCGCCGCCCTGATCCTTGGCGATCTGGCAGAAGTTCAGCACGCGCTCCTGATGCATCTTCGAGGTGAGTGGTCCCATCTCGGTCGTGGGATCGAGCGGATTGCCCAGCTTGATCGACGCCGCGAGCTTCAGGAATTTGTCGAGGAATTGATCGGCGATCTTTTCATGCAGCATCAGGCGCGAACCGGCGATGCACGCCTGCCCCTGATTGTGGAAGATCGCAAATGCCGAACCGTTCACTGCGGCGTCAAGATTGGCGTCGTCGAAGATGATGTTCGCGCCCTTGCCGCCCAGTTCCAGTTGCACGCGCTTCAGGTTGCCCGCTGAAGCCTGCACGATCTTGCGGCCCGTCACCGTGGAGCCGGTGAAGGAAATTTTATCCACGCCCTTGTGCTCGGCCAGATATTGACCGGCGATGTGACCAAAGCCCGGCACCACATTGATGACGCCGGCGGGGAAGCCCACCTCGCGCGCCAACTCCGCCACGCGCAGCGTGGACAGCGGCGTGAGTTCAGCCTGCTTCATCACCACGCAGTTGCCAGCCGCCAGCGCCGGCCCGAGCTTCCAACTGGTGAACATCAGCGGGAAATTCCACGGCACCACCTGCCCCACCACGCCCACGGGCACGCGCGTGATGTAGTTCAGAAAGCCGGTATCCACGGGAATCACCGTGCCTTCGTTCTTGTCGGGCATGCCGGCGAAATAGCGGAACGTGGCCGTAGTGCGCATCACGTCGAGATTGCGCGTGTCGCGAATCGGATGGCCGGTGTCGAGCGATTCGATCAGCGAGAGATTGTCGCGATCTTTCTCGATGGCGTCGGCGAGCTTGCCGATCAGCACACCGCGATCCGATGGCGACATCGCTGCCCAGGCGGGAAACGCCTTGCGCGCCGCAGCCACCGCGCGGTCGATATCGGCATGCTTGGCTTCACTGACCTTCGCCAGCAGCGAATTGTCGTAAGGGTTGAACACATCGAACGTGGAACCATCCAGCGCATCGACAAATTCGTTGTTGATGAAAAGCTGGGTCTGAAACTTCGCCTGGCTCATGGGAACTCCAACTGACAAGAAAAAACCCGGCAGCACTTGCGCGCTGCCGGGTTCGTATCGCTCAACCGGCCGATTACCAGCGGCTGGCGGTGATCGGGAACGGCTCCAACTCGCCCTTGGCGTAGCGGTCTTGCAGACCGGGCGTGCCGTTTTCGAGCACCATCAGCATCGAACGCCGGGGCGAGAAGCCCTGGTGACGGATGTCGGCGGGCATGGCGCACACGTCGCCGGACTTCATCACGATGCGGCCACGCGGGCTGCCGGTGTTTTTGTCCTGGATGTTCCAGTGGATTTCGTCGGTGAGCTGGATGAACCACTCGTTGCGATCGTTGCCGTGAATCACCGGCAACATGTGCTCTTCGCTGGTGACGCAGCAGATGCAGGCGCGGGTGATCGAGGTGAACGAGGGGTTCCATGTGACATCCGAACGCGCGATGTGATCATAGAGATTGAACGCATACACCTGATCTTCAAAGCCCGGCTCGGCTTCGATGTCGGGCTTGTCGAAGGTGAGATCGGAGAAGGCGCGATTGATCGGATGACCGGAGGAATCCGAACGCGGCGCGGTGTCGCCGGGCAGACCCATCATGCGGCGCGCGGGATTGAAGCCGCGAATCAGCGGGCCATCGGCCTCTTTGGTCTTGGGGCCCAGCGGCGAGCCGGTTTCCATCGGCGCGCGCAGCGGGTCGTAGCCCTCGTTGATCCAGTTCTTGCAGATCGTCTCGAAGGCTTCACGCACGTCGGCGCTGTTGAAGGTTTCCAGAAAATCCACGCCGGCGTCGCGATGAGCCTTGCTGTAGGTGCCGGCGAACAGATCGACGGTGCCGTAGTGGTTCTGCGTGCCGAACACGTCGTCGAAGAAAATCCAGCCGTAGAAGAAACCCCAGCCGATGTCGCGCACCATCGCGCGCAGGAAGCGGTCTACTTCGATGGTCTGCGTGCCCTTGGGCCAGGTGACGCGCACGAAATACATGTCGCGCTCGAACTTGAAGCCGCCGAACTGATACTTGTGATAGCCCAGTTGCGGGTCTTTTCCAAGGTCCTGAATTTTTACGGTTGCTACGCTCATGGTGTTGCTCTCTGGAAAAAGTTGAAACGATGCGCAGGTTTACTTGAGCACACAGATTTCCGACCAGCGCTCGACGCTTTCTGGTCCGGCGGAGGTCTGGATGATCGCCACCGAGGGCTTGGCGGCAGACAACTGGTAAGCCGACCCTGCCGGCAGCAGCACTTCGTGTCCGCGACGGGCGCGAACGCGGCCCATGCGCTTGCCCGTCGGCTCGCCGTTCAACCGGGCGGCGCCGGCCTTGTGCGTGGGCTTCTGGTCGTCGCCCACCTGATAGAACGTGAATTCGATTTCACCGTCCATCACGATGGCGAACTCATCGTGCGGCGCCACATACCAGGGCGACGTGCCTTCGGCACGCACGACTTCGGCGCAATACTCCAGATTCGACACCACCATGACCCGCTCATAGGGCTTGGAATTGTTGGCGACCTCGAAGATGTTGGAGAACGCATAGTGACGCAGGTCATCGTTCACCTTGATGGAGCCTTTGTCGTAGGAAGCCAGCGATCCTACATGGGTCTTGACACTCATTAACCCCCCTCTAACGGTTTGCAGTGGTCATGGAAATTGTGGCCGAATCATAGCGGAAAAGCCGGCTCATTGCGCCCCTTCACCGCCACGGCGAGGGCATATTGTAGGGCACGGTGTGGAACACCGCCTCCACCTGCCGAATCTTGCCGCTGTCCACCTTGAAGGCTTCCAGCAGCACGAAGGAATGGGGGCGGCGATAGTGCGCCTGGCGCGTGCCGCCATTGGTCAGCGGCATCTGATCGAGCTTGCCCTCGTGGTCGATGAACCCGCCGGCCAGAATGATGCCGCGCTCCTCGTCGATCATCAGGAAACGGCGGTCGCGCAGGCGGTCGTCGTAGCGATAGGCCCCGAGACGGAACTGATCGGCGCAGCCCAGGTTCCAGATTTCATCCAGCGTGGGGTCGGTGCGATGCGTGGCGATGGCGCCGTTTTCGCGGCGGTCGCAGCGTTCATCGAACTGCACATGCAGCGTGCCATCGTTCAGTTGCAGCGTGTCGAAGTAGCCATTGGCGACCACGACCATCTGCTCGCGCGACACGCGCCGCTCCGGGGGCAGGATTTCATCCCACACCGGCAGCGGTTTGATGTCGGCGGTGACGAAGGCGACGCCAGCCTCCTGCGGACGCGCCACCAGCGTTTCGGCTTCGGCCACCGCGCCGTTCTCCACGCGCAGCCGCGTGGCGAAGGGCGAGCTGGTGTCGGATTCGGTGACGACGCCATACACCGCCACCTGCCCGGTGGCCGGATCGGCGATGCGCATCTGGTAATCGCCCAGCGCGGTGATCGTGCCCCACAGGCCATCGCCGACGCGCAGTTCGACGTTGTTCTCGGTGTTGCGCACGCGAGCGGCCCAGCGCACCTGGCGGGTGTCCTTGGCTTTCAGGCCGACGAGGTATTGATCGAGCACGCGGTAGAGGCATTGGCGGTCGCAGGTGACCGGCGGGGGGATCGACGCGGCGGCAGCGGCGAAGGCCGGTGGCGCGGACGATATCAGCGCGAATACCGCAGCAAACGCGAACGCAGCGGACAATGAACGCAGTTTCATGGCTCGAACTTCCTGCCCGTCACCGGGTTGTCGTAGTGATAGGGCGGCACGAATACTTCCGGATACGCGCCGTATTGCACCGTTGGCGGCGCGTCGGGTTTCAGATCGCCCAATTGCTGCGGCAGCGGATTGCCGCCCTTGTCCCAGCCCTTGTCGAAGGGAATGTAGTAGGTGATGAAGCTGTGCAGCTTGCTGATGCGCCACTTGCCATCGAGCTTCATGTATTCGTTCTCGTAGGTGGCCTCGCCCCAGCGCGCATCCTTGCCCAGATGCGCCACTTGAATGATGGAGCGCCAGCGCGCCTTGGCCGACGCGCCATCGTCGGCGATGTGGATCACCGGCTGCAATTGCGTGTGGTTGTACAGCGTGCCGTATTCGAACGTGCCCAGCGCCTTCAGGTAGGTGCGGATGCGATCCTGACCAATGAACAGGCCGCGACCGGCAATCTCCAGCGTGGCGTTGGGCGTGAACAGATCGGCCACGTCGTCCCAGCGCATTTTATCGACGTAGAAACCATAGCTGGCTTGCAGGTTCGCCACCTGCGTCCAGTCCTCAGCGCGCTGCGCCTGAGTTTGCGCAGCGGCCAATTGCTCTTTCAGCGCGAGGATGTCGGCGGCGCTGAGTCCCGCCTCCTGCCGGGCGCAGCCGGCGATCAGCGTGACCAGAGCCAGTGCGGGCAGACAGGCAGACAGGCGCATGGAGTTCCCCCGGTGTTTTGTTGTGCCCGCAGGCTACCTCAAGTCGGGCCGTCGGGCACCACGGGCTTGCCGCTCTTGTCGTGCGGTTGCGGCTTGATGTGCAGCCCGCCCAGCACCAGCACGAAGAACAGCGGCACGAAGAAAATCGCCAGGAACGTGGAGGCCAGCATGCCGCCAATCACGCCGGTGCCCACCGCGTTCTGCGCGCCGGAACCCGCGCCGTTGGCAATCGCCAGCGGCAGCACGCCGAACATGAAGGCCAGCGAGGTCATCAGAATCGGGCGCAGGCGCTGCGAGGCGGCGTGCATCACGGAGTCGATCAGCGAGCCGCCCTCGTCGTAATGCGCCTTGGCGAATTCCACGATCAGGATGGCGCTCTTGGCCGCCAGACCCATAGTCGTCAGCAAGCCCACCTGGAAGAACACGTCGTTGGATAACCCGCGCGCCAATGTCGCAATCACCGCACCGAGAATACCCAGCGGCACCACCAACAGCACCGCCACCGGAATCGACCAGCTTTCATACAGCGCCGCGAGGCTCAGGAACACCACCACCAGCGAGATGGCGTACAGCGCCGGGGCCTGTGCGCCGGACAGACGCTCCTCGTAGGAGATGCCGGTCCACTCCGAACCCACGCCTTCGGGCAATTGCGCCACCAGGTCTTCCATGTGCTGCATCGCCTCGCCGGAACTGCGTCCGGGCGCGGCCTGCCCCTGGATGTTGAACGAAGGCACGCCGTTGAAGCGCGTGAGCTTCTGCGGGCCGAAGGTCCAACTGCCGGTGGCGAAGGCGGAGAACGGCACCATTTCGCCGCTGGCGTTGCGCACCTGCCAGCGCGCCAGATCATCCGGCTGCATGCGCGAGGCCGGTTCGCCCTGCACATACACGCGCTTGACGCGGCCACGGTCGAGGAAGTCGTTCACATAGGCCGAACCCCAGGCGGCCGACATCGTCGAGTTGATGTCGGCCAGCGATACGCCCAGCGCACTGGCGCGCGTGCGGTCGATCTCCACCTTGTATTGCGGCGCATCTTCCACGCCATTGGGACGCACGCCCGCCAACACCGGATCACCGGCAGCCATGCCCAGCAGTTGATTGCGCGCCGCGAGCAGCGCGTCGTGACCGATGCCGCCGCGATCCTGCAATTGCATGTCGAAGCCTGAGGCATTGCCCAACTCGCTGACCGCCGGCGGCACCACGGTAACGATCATCGCGTCGCGAATGGTGGAGAAGTAGCCCATTGCGCGCTGCGCGATCGACTGCACATCCTGACCCTTGCCCTTGCGCTCGTCCCAGTGCTTCAACTTCACGAACACCAGACCCATGTTCTGGCCCACGCCCGAGAAGCTGAAACCGGCCACGGTGAGCACGCCTTCAACGACATCTTTCTCCTGCGTGAGAAAGTAGTTCTGCGCCAGATCAAGCGACTGCTCCGTGCGCTCGCGCGTGGCGCCCGGCGGGGTTTGCACCATGCCGTTGATCGTGCCGGCGTCCTCATCGGGCATGAACGCCGTGGGCACGCGCATGAACAGCACCGCCAGCGCGCCCACCAGCAGCACATACACCACCATCGAGCGCTTGCTGCGCGCCAGAACGCCGCGCAGACCACTTTGATAACGCTGACTGGAACGCGCGAAAGAGCGGTTGAACCAGCCGAAGAAACCGCCGCGCTCGCGATGCTCGCCCTTGGCGACGGGCTTCAGGATCGTGGCGCACAGCGCGGGTGAGAGCACCAGCGCCACCAGCAATGACAGCGATATCGCCGAGACGATGGTGATGGAGAACTGGCGATAGATCACGCCGGTGGAGCCGCCGAAGAAGGCCATCGGCACGAACACGGCGGCGAGCACCAGCGCGATGCCCACCAGCGCGCCGGTGATCTGGTCCATCGACTTGCGCGTGGCCTCGCGCGGCGAAAGCCCTTCTTCGGCCATCACGCGCTCGACGTTTTCGACGACGACGATGGCGTCGTCCACCAAAAGGCCGATGGCCAGCGCCATGCCGAACATCGTCAGCGTGTTGATCGTGAAGCCCGCCGCCGCGAGCACGCCGAAGGTGCCCAGCAGCACCACCGGCACCGCGATGGTGGGAATCAGCGTGGC
The DNA here is from genome assembly GCA_031277355.1 of Nevskiaceae bacterium. Lineage (GTDB taxonomy): Bacteria > Pseudomonadota > Gammaproteobacteria > Steroidobacterales > Steroidobacteraceae > ZC4RG30. The sequence goes on from JAITMN010000327.1 coordinate 7,915, forward strand.
GCGGAGATTCTGCAGAAACAGATACATCACGAGGAACACCAGCACGATGGCCTCACCCAGCGTTTTGGCCACCTCGATGATGGAAGTGCGCACGAAGGGGGCCGTATCCACCGGATACAGCACATCGACGCTGGGCGGAAAGAAGGGCCGCAGCCTTTCGATGGTGTTGTTGATCTCGCGCACCGTGTCGAGCGCGTTCTCGCCAATGGCCAGACGCACCGCCATGCCCGAAGCCGGGCGACCGTTGTAACGCACGGCGCGCAGGAAATTCTCCGCGTCGAGGTCCACGCGCGCCACGTCGCCCACGCGCAATTGCGAACCATCGGCGTTCACGCGCAGCAGGATGCCGGCGAATTCCTCCGGCGTGGACAATCGCGTGGGACCGATGATCGTGGCGTTGAGCATCTGCCCCGCCGTGGCCGGCAAGCCGCCGACTTCGCCCGCCGACACCTGCACGTTCTGCGCGCGGATCGCCGCGATCACATCACCGACGTTGACCTTGTAGGCGGCCAGCTTGTCGGGGTCGAGCCAGATGCGCATCGCGAACTGCGAGCCGAACAACTGCACGTCGCCGACGCCGGGCGTGCGCGCGATGGCGTCCTGCACGTTCGAGGCGGCGAAGTTCGACAGCTCTTCGGCCGTCATGTTCGGATCGGTGGAATACAGCGCCAGCACCACGAGGAAGTTGCGCGTGGGCTTGGTCACGCGCAGGCCCTGCTGTTGCACTTCGGCGGGCAGCAAGGGCACTGCGGCCTGCAATTTGTTCTGCACCTGCACCTGCGCGATGTCGGGGTTGGTGCCCTGCTTGAAGGTGAGCGTGACCGAAGCGGTGCCGTCGGCATTGGCCTCGGAGGTGAGGTAGTCGAGCCCGTCGATGCCGTTCATCTGCTGCTCGATTACCTGGATCACCGCATCCTGCGCGGTCTGCGCCGACGCGCCCGGATAGCTGGCGTTGATCGCCACCTGCGGCGGCGCGATGGCCGGATATTGCATCACCGGCAGCGTGAGCACGGCGAGGCCACCGGCCAGCATCAACAGCAGTGCGATCACCCACGCGAAAATGGGGCGGTCGATGAAGAAACGCGACAACATGACGTTACGCGCCCTGCCCGGCGGGGGCCGGGGCCGCGTCAGCGGGCGGTGCATCGGCAGGCGCCGGGGCGCTGCCCGGCAGGGATTGACCGGCGGGCATCGGCTTCACGGCGCTGCCCGCGCGCACCTTCTGCAAGCCTTCGACGATGATCTGATCGCCGGAGGCCAGCCCCGTTTTCACCAACCACTGGTTATCGACGACGCGGTCGATCTGAATCACGCGCTCGACGGCCTTGTTGTCGGGGCCCACGAGCAGCACCACCGCCTCGCCGCGCGCATTGCGCGATACGGCCGCCTGCGGCACCAGCAGCGCCTGACTGGCCTTGCCCTCGGGCAGCCGCGCACGGACGAACATGCCCGGCAGCAGCAGGCGGTCGGGGTTCGGGAACTCGGCGCGCAGCAGCACCGAACCGGTGCCCTCGTCCACCGTCACTTCGGTGAACTGCAACTTGCCGTCGTGCGGATAGCGCGCGCCGTTTTCCAGCTCCAGCGTGACGCGGGCGTTGCTCTCGTCCACGCGCTGCAAACGGCCCGCGCTCAACTCCTCGCGAAGCCGCAGCAGATCGGCGCTGGACTCGGTGACATCCACATAGATCGGATCAAGCTGCGCCACCGTGGCCAGCGGCTGGGCCTGACCGCCCTGCACCAGCGCGCCTTCGGTGACCAGCGAGCGACCGATGCGACCGGAAATCGGCGAGCGAATCTGCGCATAGGCCAGATCGATTTGCGCCGACTCCAGCGCCGCTTTCGCCGACGCCACTGCCGCAGCGCTGCTGCGCGCGGCGGCTTGCAGGTTGTCGTCGTCCTGCTTGCTGACGAGGCCGCTGCCCACCAGCGAGGCCGAGCGCTCGGCGGCCAGACGCGCGGCGTTTTGCTGCGCTTCGGCGTTGGCAAGGTCGGCCTGCGCGCGCGCGACGGCGGCGCGATACGGCGCGGCGTCGATCTGGTACAGCGCCTGCCCGGCCTTCACCTCGCTGCCCTCGGTGAACAGCCGCCGCTCGATGATGCCCTGCACCTGCGGACGCACCTCCGCGATGCGATACGCCGACGTGCGCCCCGGCAGCTCGATGGACAGATCAATGGGCTGCGGCGCGAGCGTGACGACGCCGACTTCCGGCGCGGGCGGCTCGCCGGTGGCAGCGCCCTGCTTGCCGCAAGAGGCGATGGACAGCGCCATCAACACCGCGAGGGGGAGCCTGTGCAATGCATTGCGGACATTCATGACGTAACGGGCTCCTTGGGCATTGCCATCAGCTTCAATCAGAAATCGTAACGCACCGAAACGTAACCGGCACGGCCGGTCGCCCCGTAGTTCAGCACGGTCTGGTAATTCTCGTCGAACAGGTTTTCGATGCGGGCGGCCAGTTTCACCGCGTCGGTCACGGACCAGGCCAGGCGAAGGTCCACCAGCGTGTAGGCGGCCAGATGCACGCGGGCGGCGGGGAACTGGTCGAAGTCCATGTCGTCGCTGGCCGAGACGTAGCGCAGCGCCAGCGACGAGGTGAGGCCAAAGGGCGCACGCCAAGTGGCCGTGGCGTTGGCCATCCCGCGCGGACGGCGCAGCAGCGGCAGGCCGAAGTCGGTGGATTCCGGCGAGCGGTCTTCGGCGTGCGTGTAGGTGTAGTTGGCGGTGAGGTCGAAGGTGTCGGTGAGTTGCCACGCGGCCTGCAATTCCACGCCGCGTGCGTCGGTGCGCGTGATGTTGTCGTAGTAGCCGAACGTGGAGTGTCCCGGCTCCGCGCACAGCGAATTCGGGTCGGCGGGAAAGCCGCAGCCCACATAGCTGATCAGGCTTCTGGACGTGCGCGCAAATCCGGTGACCGACACCATCGCGCGGCCTTCAAGCAAATGCTGCTCGATGCCGGCATCCCAGCCGTTGGAAGTCTCGGGTTGCAGCGCGGGGTTCGCGTATTCGCTGAACAGTTGATACAGCGAGGGCGCCTTGAAGCCCTGCCCCCAACTGGCGCGCAGCACCGTGGACGAAGGCAATTCCCAGGCAATGGCGGCCTGCCCCGTGCCATGCGAACCGAAGGTGTCGTGATCGTCGTAGCGCCCGCCTGCGGTGAGCGTGAGGCCGCGCGTCACTTCGCCCTGAAGTTGCAGATAGGCGCTGTTCTGCCGCGCCTGCGCATGTGAGGGCGAACCATCGCTGCGCATTTGCGATTGCTCGCTCTGCGCGCCGAACACGGCGGTGTAGCC
>JAITMN010000287.1 GCA_031277355.1 Nevskiaceae bacterium
CGATACAGGACCATTGGCGCGTGCGTGTGCGTGTTGATGAGCCCCGGCATCACGACGCGCCCCGAGGCATCGATTTGACGCGCCGTGGGATAGCGGGCCGCCACGACATCGGGGCGATCAATGGCCACGATCATGGTCCCGTCGATGGCGATCGAGCCTGGCGACCACACACGGTCGCTCTCATCCATCGTCACGATTGTCGCGTTGGCAATGACGAGCACACCTTGCGTTGGCGTTACCGTGTGCCCGCACGCGACGACCAGCCCAAGCGCCGCGATGAGGCACGACACACGCATGCGGTACGAGACTCGCCACCGCATCATCCAGACCGCCACACGCGCAGCCCTTTGCCTTGCCGCACCAGCAATGTCACGCCGGGCAAGCCTTCAAAGTGAGCATCACAGGTCAGCAGTTGAGCTTGACCGGTTCTGCGCAGTGGCGTTGCCATCAGTAACGATCCTTGCGGTCGCGGTAGCCGTTCTTGCGAGGATACCGGCCAGTTGGCTCAGTTTGGGGACGGGCATGACCAATACTCCCGCGCCTGTCACTGCATCATCGACAGCCGCTGCGATTCAGCGCAATCCCTCAGCAGCGCAAAGTAGCGCTGCACGGTGGCCGCATCCCGTTCGTAGGGATGCGGTTCGCCAGCGGCCCGGGGCAACTGCGCCAGACGGACGCGATCAAAGGCTTGATCGAATTCGGTGTGATTGCTCATCAGAACCGTGGCGCCGGCCTGTTTCACCGCCTCGCCCATCTTCTGCTGAGCGTCGCGGTAGATGACGAAGTTCTGCACCGTCCTTGGGAAGTTGAAGGCCGTGCCGCCGTTATAGGCCACCGTCAACGTGCGCCCCCGGTCTTTCACCGGAAAGATGTAGGACAGCGTCCCCGGCGTGTGACCTGGCGCGGCGATCACGTTCACGGTGGTATCTCCCAGCGTGATCTTCGTGCCCTCCGGCCCCACGCTGATATTGCGCTTGGGCACGCCGCCGGCTGCCGTGGCCGGACGCTGCAAGGTTGAATCCCAGTCGGCTGCGCCCATCACTACCTGAGCGCCATAGCGGCTCTGAAACAGCGCCGCGCCCTGATCGTGATCACCATGCGCATGACTGATCAGCACGTATTTGACATCGCGGGGATTCAGGCCCAGGCGGGTCATCCCCTCCACCATTTCAGGCTCCACGGCGTAGTCAAACAGCGTGTCGATGACGATGATGCCCTGGCTGGTGGTCAACGCCCAAGCCGAATGAATCTTCGTGCCGATGAAATAGAGATTGTCGAACACCTTGTAAGGCGCCGCGTACCAGGTGGCGCGGTCAGGAGGGGGGCGAGGCGCTGGTGGCGCCGACGGCGTTGCCGGGCGCGCACCGCCCCCAGTAGCACCACCCCGGTTGAGATTGTCTGGCGCGACGCAAAGGCGCTGAAAAGTGCCGGAATAATCGGTGCCGGAGGCCCGTTTGGCTTCGATCAGCAGACTCTCCGGCGTGGGCAGTGCGGTCGTCTGCGCAAGACAACCCTCAGCAACGACGAGCAAAGCAGTGATCGCAGCCACAGAACAAATCTTCATGGAGCCCCCGCAGCGTGATCTTGTGCCGGACCAGTGTACACGCCGCAAGCCGGTCGGCAATACACCGCAAGGTCTACAATTGGGCCATGATCGGCCGGACCGGGATGCTGTTGCTGTTGTCACTGCTGGCGCTGTGCGCCTGCGCGGTGAGCCCCGACCGTCCGGCGCAGTCTTCGCTGGGTTGCATGCGCGCCGTGCGCGATGCGTTGCCGGATAACATCTCAGATGCGCGTGCGCACTGTCTGGCTGCCGGTGGTATCGCGCAACGTTGCAGTGGCGTCGAGGCGCGCGTGTCTGCGGCGGGAAAAGAACTTGCGGATGTGTTCACCAGCGGCGATGCCTCCTGGGCCGACTGGCGCGCGGATCGGGCCGGCATGCGCTGCGCGCGTGAGCTTTCCTCGCAGGGCGATGGCGGGCAGGATGCGTTGGCCGCGTGTTGTGCGCAGGCGGGGTTCTGAATTCTCATTCATCTCAGGTGAGTTCGCATGAAGTGGATGTTCGCTTTGTCAATTTTCGTTATCACGTTCGTATTGCTCGTTGTTTTTCTGCTCCTCATTGGCTTCAAGAATTTTGCATATGACCTTGAGGACTCCGTTGGGCCGCTGTGGTTCAATGTCATTTTGACAAGCCTGTATCTGCTGCCTTGTATCGCAATGGCGTACTGGTCATTTCATTGGCGCGTCAGCATGACTGCGATGGGGTGGACAGTGGGGATTGTTGCCCTCGTGGTATCGTTGCTGTGTTTTCTGGCTTATAACTTTGCACGCAATGTCGGAAATTTCAGGATTGGTTGATTGTTGCCGAATCAGGCAACTCTGCGCGGCCGCCTGCCTGTGGCTGGTCATGAGTTCAAGCGGTCAATTGGTGGCCGGTGAACAGCCCGAGCTATCGCCGTTCAAAAGCGATGGCTGCAGCCTGTTTCCAGACGAAACCTATTACGGTTGCTGTTTTCTGCACGATTTCGCCTATTGGAAGGGAGGCGTCAAAGCGGACAAAGATCGGGCCGATGCAGCCCTGCGCGATTGCGTGTCCGAGGTCACGGGAAAGCCGGAATTGGGTGCATTGATGTATTTCGGCGTTCAGGCCGGAGGCGGTCCACAGTTCCCTACGACCTATCGTTGGGGCTATGGGTGGCGCTGGCCGCATCGTTTGGGCTTTGCGCCGCTTGCGGCAGAGGAGCTTGCGCAGGTTGCCGCCATGACATCGAGGTTTTGCAGCGCGTTGAATCTTGAATCGGCGACCAGCGAGGTCGCAGTCGATGGAGGCGGGAAAATCACGGTGAATCAAGCTAGGCAGATATGCCCGCTTTGATGATGACTTGTCAGGTTTGAGGGTTCCGTCGTGGGAGAGGTGATAATTCTCTTTGCGGCTGCCGCGTCTTCTATCTTGATTGTGATATGGCTCTTTGCCCTATATCGAGAAAACAAAAGAGACAAAGACCATGCACCGGCGATTGGCCGTGCGGGCATGGGGGAATCCTGGCTTCTTTGCATGAAGCGGATGTTGAAGACGAAGCCCTCCTCATCCGGAGTCCTTCGCCTATTGTCTTACGTCATGCTGCTTGCGGTAGTGGCGCTCACGGTTTGCATGGTTATTTTCAGCAACGGTGATTCCATTTCTGACGCCGCAGCGTTGCTGGGATTTGCATTTTTATTTTTCTTCATCGGCATATTGCTCAACATCATTTCCTTCGCAGTACAACGCTCCCGTCGCTCAACGGCTCGCAAGCTGGAGCTGTTTTTATTCTGCCTGCCTCTGGCGATTTCGTTATTCCTGATATTCAATTTTGATCCCTATGAGGGCGCTGGAAATTGGAAGTGAGTGCCCGTACATTGGGGCCTGATTTTCGTCAGGTTCAAGATGTAACCATGCCTGCCCATCTCGACCACATCATCATTCCAGCCAAAGACAGGGTGGCATCCGCCCGGCGGCTGGCCCAGATATTCGACGTGCCCTGGGCACCGGCCAACGTCGGCCCTTTCTCTGCCGTACACGTCAATGCTGGCTTGACGATAGATTTTGACGAATGGACCGAAACCATCCCAAAGGGGCATTACTGCTTTCGCGTTTCCGAAGAGGAGTTCAACGTGATACGGGATCGCCTTCAGAAGTTGGGCATTGCCTATCGCAGTCTGCCCCATGGCCCACCGGACTATCAGATCAACCGCAGCATGGGCGGCAGCATCATCTATTGGTCCGAGCCAGACGATCACGTTTGGGAACTGCTCACGCAGAGCTATGCGCGGTCAGCCTGACCTATCCCCCGCAGGCTGGCGAAGCGCGGGTACATGAGAGCCCTTGATTCGACCGGTTCGCTACATCACGCGCCTGCGTCGCCGTCACCCTTGGTATCCCCGCCTTCCGGCGCGCTCGACGAAGCCTTCGCCGTTCCGGCTTCACCCGTTGGCAACGCCGCCAGCAAAGCCCTGGCTTCGACGCCGGCCTTGCCGCCATCGCCGGTAACGAGCACGGTGCGTCCGCCGTGAGTGGCCGCGTCTCGCAGCGCTTCGAGCCGGTTGATCTCCATCATGAAGGCCATGGCGTCGGAGTCGGTGAGCGTGGTGTCCGAGCGGAACGCCGCCAGCGCCTTGGCGTTGCCTTCGGCGATGATCGAGCG
>JAITMN010000009.1 GCA_031277355.1 Nevskiaceae bacterium
TTCAGCCGCGCCTCCAGATTGGCGCGTGAATCGGCGTTCGCCAACGCCTCTTCCATCGTGATGCGCCCGGCCTTTTGCAGCGCCGCCAGCGCGTTGTCGAAACTCTGGATGTTCTGCTCGCCGCTGCTCTGAATCGCCTCCTTGATTGAGCCGACCTCGCCCTTGCGGATCAGATCGGAAATATGCGGCGTATTCAGCATGATCTCCACCGCCACGACGCGCTTGCCATCCACGCCCGGCACCAGACGCTGCGCCAGAATCGCACGCAGGTATTGCGACAGATCAAGCAGCATCTGCGGCGCACGCTCATGCGGAAACATGTTGATGATGCGATCCAGCGTCTCGGCGCAGTTGTTGGCGTGCAGCGTCGCCAGCACCAGATGGCCGGTGCCCGACAGCGTTATCGCCGCCTCCATGCTGTCGCGGTCACGAATCTCGCCAATCAGAATCACATTCGGCGCGGCGCGCATCACCCCACGCAAGGCGCGGCCATAGCTCTTGGTATCGAGCCCCACCTCGCGCTGATTGACGATGCAGCGCTTGTTCGCGTGCAGAAATTCAATCGGGTCTTCAATCGTGACGATGTGATCGGCGAAATTCTCGTTGCGATAGTTCACCATCGCCGCAAGCGACGTGGACTTGCCCGAGCCGGAAGCCCCGACCACCAGAACCAGGCCGCGCTTGAGCTTGGCCAGATCGGTCATCACCTCCGGCAAGCCGAGCTGATCGATACGCGGCATGTCGGCGGTGATGTAGCGCAGCACCATCGCCGGATAGCCGCGCTGATAGAAAATCGCCACGCGAAAACGGCCCAGCCCCGGCTCGGAGATCGCAAAGTCGATCTCCCACTCGCGTTCGAAATGCGCAATCTGCTCCGGCGTCATCAGCGAAAATGCCGCGCCGCGCACCGCCGCCGGCGACAACACCTGTTTGTTCACCGAATGAATCTGTCCTTCGATCTTGATCTTGATCGGCGCGTTGGACGTGAAGAACAGGTCCGAAGCGTGGCGCTCCACCATCAACTTGAACAGCGGCCGCGTTTGCAGACTCATCGCCGGCGCAGCGGACTTGAAATCCACGTCGCCGGAATCCGGTGGTGCCTCTTGCATGATGCCGGCCGCGAGCCTACTTGCCCTCGCCTTCATCCACCAGCGAGAACCCGCCGCCATCATCGGCCGGCCGGCCATCGCGCCTGCTCTCCAGCTTCACGCGCAGGCGCAACTCGTTCTTCGAGTCGGCGTTGCGGATCGCCTCGTCGTAGGAAATATGGCCCGACTCATACAACTCGAACAGACATTGATCGAAGGTTTTCATGCCCAGCCGCGTGGAGCGCGCCATCACTTCCTTGATCTTCGACACATCGCCCTTGTCGATCAAATCCTTGATCAGCGGCGAATCGAGCATGATCTCGGTGGCGGCAATGCGCCCCTTGCCGCTTTCGCGCGGAATCAGCCGCTGCGATATCAGCGCGCGGATGTTCAGCGACAGATCAAGCAACAACTGCTCGCGCCGTTCCTCCGGAAAGAAATTGATGATGCGATCCAGCGCCTGATTGGCGCTGTTGGCGTGCAGCGTGGCGAGCACCAGATGACCGGTCTCGGCGAACTGGATGCCAAACTCCATCGTCTCGCGATCCCGAATCTCACCGATCAGAATCACATCCGGGGCTTGCCGCAGCGTGTTCTTCAGCGCCGTATGCCAGGAGTCGGTATCCACGCCCACTTCGCGATGCGTGACCACGCAGTTCTTGTGCGGATGCACGAACTCCACCGGGTCTTCAATCGTCACGATGTGCCCGCGAGTCTTCTCGTTGCGATAGCGCACCATCGCCGCCAGCGTCGTGGACTTGCCCGTGCCGGTGCCGCCGACGATCAGCACCAGACCGCGCTTGGACAACACGATCTCTTTCAAAATCGGCGGCAATTCCAGCTCATCGATGCTGGGAATGGCCGGGTTGATCAGGCGAATCACGCAACCGGCCTGCCCCTGCTGCATGAAGGCGCTGACGCGAAAGCGCCCGATGCCGGGTGGCGCAATCGCAAAGTTGCATTCCTTGGTCGCGTCGAATTCCTTGGTCTGCCGGTCGTTCATGATGGAACGCACCAGCACGGCCGCCTGCTCGGCGCTGAGCGGACGCTCGGCCTGCGGGCGGATATCGCCATCGACTTTCACCGCAGGCGGAAAACCGGCGGTGATGAACAGGTCCGAACCCTTGCGCTCGACCACGCGGCGCAGCAGGTCCTGCATCAGCTTGATGGCTTGTTCACGATCCATGATGCCCCCTCTTGCCGGACGCGCGTTACAGCGCGTCCTTGTGCTGCGCCTTGTAACGCGCCTCTTCCTTGCTGACCAGGCCCTTTGCCACCAGGTCGCTGAGACATTGGTCCAGCGTCTGCATGCCCTGAGCCTGGCCGGTTTGAATGGCCGAATACATCTGCGCGATCTTGCCCTCGCGGATCAGATTGCGGATCGCCGCGGTGCCGATCATGATTTCATGCGCCGCGATACGGCCGCCGCCGGTCTTTTTCAGCAGCGTCTGCGAAATCACCGCGCGCAATGATTCGGACAACATCGAACGCACCATTTCTTTTTCGGCCGCCGGGAATACGTCCACGACGCGGTCGATGGTTTTGGCCGCCGAACTGGTGTGCAGCGTGCCGAACACCAGATGGCCCGTCTCGGCGGCGGTGAGCGCCAGACGGATGGTTTCCAGATCGCGCATTTCGCCGACCAGAATCACGTCCGGGTCTTCGCGCAGCGCCGAACGCAGCGCTTCGGAGAAACCCAGCGTGTCGCGATGCACCTCGCGCTGGTTCACCAGACAGCGCTTGGACTCATGCACGAACTCGATGGGGTCCTCGATCGTGATGATGTGATCGAGGCGGTTTTCGTTGCAGTGATTGATCATCCCGGCCAGCGTCGTGGACTTGCCCGAGCCGGTGGGGCCGGTGACCAGCACCAGCCCGCGCGGAACCATGCACAGATCGCGAAAGATTTTCGGTGCGCCCAGTTCGTCGAGCCCCATGATCACCGACGGGATGCTGCGAAACACCGCGCCCGCGCCGCGATTCTGGTTGAAGGCGTTGACGCGAAAGCGCGCGAGCTTGGGAATCTCGAAGGAGAAGTCCGTTTCGAAGAATTCCTCGTAGGTCTTGCGCTGCTTGTCGGTCATGATGTCGTAGATCATGCTGTGCACTTCCTTGTGGGATAGTGCGGGCATGTTCACGCGCTTCATGTCGCCGTCCACGCGGATCATCGGCGGTACGCCTGCCGACAAGTGCAGGTCCGAGGCGTGGTTCTTCACCGCAAACGCCAGCAACTGGGCTATATCCAATGCCATGGGAACTCCATCAAACTTCACGGCAGTATAGTGCAGCCCCCATGGCCTCCCTATGTTAAGCGGTCCGCAAAATTCGAGTTTGGATGCCCAAGTGGGCGAAAATCTGCGCCGGCTGAGGCTGCGTATTGCCTCCGCGGCGGCGCTGGCGGGCCGGGATGCGGCCTCGATCACGGTTCTGGCGGTCAGCAAGGGGCATGGCGCGGAGACCTTGCGCGCGGCGCTGGCGGCGGGGTTGACGGCTTTCGGCGAGAACTACGTCGATGAGGCGCTGCCCAAAATCCAGGCGTTGCGCGAGGCGCGGCCGGTCTGGCACTTCATCGGCCGCCCGCAGGCCAACAAGACCCGGACGCTGGCCGAGCAGTTTGATTGGGTACACGGCGTGGACCGGCCGCGCATCGCCGAGCGCCTGTCGGCGCAGCGCCCCTTCCACGCACCGCCGCTGAACCTGTGCGTGCAGGTGAACGTGGCGGGCGAGGCGACCAAGGGCGGGGTAACGCCCGAGCAGGCGCCGGAACTGCTGGATGCGATAGCCGCTCTGCCGCGCCTGAAACTGCGGGGATTGATGTGCATGCTGCCCTTTGATCTGAGCGAGCCGGAGCAGCGCGCCGGCTTCGCGCGGCTGCGCGCGTTGTTGGAGGCGGCGCAGGCGCGCGGGCATGCGCTGGATACCTTGTCCATGGGCATGAGCGATGATTTCGAGGCGGCGATCCGCGAGGGCGCGACGCTGCTGCGCATCGGCTCGGCGCTGTTTGGCGCTCGCGGCTAGAATCCATCTGATGAACCAGAACACTTCGACTGAACTGACGGCACTGCGCATCGCGCTGATCGGCGGTGGCAACATGGCTCGCGGACTGATCGGCGGCCTGCTCGGGCGCGGCCTGTCGCCCGCGCGCATCACGGTGGCCGAGCCGGTGGCTTCGGCGCGCGAAGCGCTGGTGCGCGACTTTGGCATCGGCGTCACCGGCGACAACGCTGCGGCGGTGACTGCGGCACAAGTGGTGGTGCTGGCGGTGAAGCCGCAGCAGATGGCGTCGGTGGCGCGGGCGCTGTCGCCGCACTTGGCGCACAGGCCGCTGGTGATTTCCGTTGCCGCCGGCATCCGCGCGGCGGATTTGTCGCGATGGTTGGGCGCCGGCATCCCGGTGGTGCGCGCGATGCCCAACCGTCCGGCGTTAACCGGCGCGGGCGCAACGGGTTTGTATGCCGACGCCAGCGTGGACTCGGCGCAGCGCGCACGCGCCACGGCAGTGCTCGGTGCAACGGGGCTATGCACCTGGGTGAACGATGAAGCCTGCCTCGATACCGTCACCGCGCTGTCGGGCAGTGGTCCGGCGTACTTCTTTCTGCTCGCCGAATTGATGGCCCAAAGCGCCATCGCACAAGGACTCGATGCGGCAACGGCGCAGGCATTGGCGGCGCAAACGCTGGCCGGCGCAGGTCAACTCGTTGCCGCCGAACACACGCCTGATCTTGCGCGCATGCGCGCCGAAGTCACTTCCAAAGGCGGCACCACCGAAGCGGCGTTGAATACCTTTGCCACCGGCAATCTGGCAGCGCTGGTTGATGCGGCAATGAACGCCGCCGCGCTGCGCAGTCGTGAACTGGCCGAGCAGTTCGGCTCGGATTGAAAAAGAAAGACATCGCAACACTTGGAACCGGCAACTCAGTAACCGGACACGAAAACACTTGGAAAATAGTGCTTGCGCGATCATACGCATGTGTTATGTTTCGCGCCGATCACTGTTTCAGCGGGGTAATTCCCGCGAATTGACGAACCATCAACCTCGTGGGAGACCCTAAATATGGCCAAGAAAGGCGGCGCACCGACCAAATCTGAAATTCTGGCGGCTATTTCCAAGGACACGAGCCTGTCACGCAAGCAGGTCAGCGGTGTTTTTGATTCCTTGGGAACGATCATTCGCAAGAGCCTGCGCAGCAACGGCATCGTCACGCTGCCCGGTCTGTTGAAGCTGAAGGTTGTGAAGAAGCCCGCCACGAAGGCGCGCGAAGGCGTGAACCCGTTCACCGGCGAGAAGATGACCTTCAAGGCCAAGCCCGCCAGCAAGAAGGTGCGCGCACTGCCGCTGAAGAGTCTGAAGCAGATGGTCAACTGAGAACAGTTCTGTTTCTCAATTGACGAGACCCCGGGAAATACAGCATTTTCCGGGGTTTTTCGTTTCTGGAGGCACGCGAATCA
>JAITMN010000040.1 GCA_031277355.1 Nevskiaceae bacterium
CCAGCAACGCCGGAGGCGGATGACACTTGGGCAATGGTGAGTTCGGTAGACGCCGGAGGAGGAGGCGGTGGCGGTGGCGGATTTACTGCGGGCGGCGGGTTTACCGAGCCTTCGCTACCCCCCCCCCCCGCAAGCGGCCAGCAGACCGCTGCCCAAACAGAAAAGAATGGCTGTCAAACGGACATTCATTCCAACTCTCCTTATTTCTTCACGTGATTGTACGACCCAAAGCCGAGCAAAGGGGATGAGCCTGAACGCGGCAGATTGTGAACCCTATCGTCTATCGGCGCAGTATGCGGCGAGTCAATCCGCGCAGACCCGCAGTGAGATGCCGACCATAACCCACATATTCATCAATCTCGTCCCAGAGTTGCAACAGACGTTCCATGAATCAACCTTGAAGATTATTTCCTGTTGCTATTGATGTTCTTGTTGCCGATGGGTTTGCCAATCACCGGCGCATCCGACTCGAAAGTTTTTTTCATTCGCTCGGACCAGCTCTTGTAATTGGCCCAACTCGCCAGGTTGCGGCTGATCGCCGCATGACGATCCTGGCTGCCCTGCGTGCGAGCCGCCCAATCGGCATAGCGTTCGGACTTGCCAAAACCGGGGCGCTCACCCGTGGTCGAAAGATCATCCGCGTGCGGATCACTGTTTGCCATGTTCGTCACACCATGAATGCAATGTCTGGGGCTCAGCTTGGTAAGGTGGGCCTGCTTTATCGACGGGGGCAGGTTCACGCATGTCGGTAAAGATAAAGCTGCGGCGCGGCATTGCCGATTAGGGAAACCCCTATTTGGTGAGAAACGTCGTGTCCGCACGCCGCGTCGAACGATCAACGCGCAAATTGCTGTAACTCACGGGCCGCATTGTTATGTCAAGACCGTCGAAAACCCATCCAATAAAGGGAGAACGAACCTATAGACCCATTGCACAGTGCTTCGTCAGGCCCCGGAAAGCAGCCACCCCGGCATTCGAGTAGAATGAATTCATGTCACCTACCATCCTGAAAGAAGGTGCTTTCCGTCTGTTCTTTTTCTCTCGCGAAGAACTGCGGATTCACGTCCATGTGGCTCACCCTGATGGCGAGGCGAAGTTCTGGCTTACGCCCGTCGTGGCTCTGGCAACATCCGTCGGCCTGTCGGAACGTCAACTTCGAGAGGCTCATGCTCTCGTGGAAAAACATCTGGAGGAAATTCAAAATGCCTGGAATAGCCACTTTGGAAGTTGAGGTTACGAACATTTCGCAAAACGGGCTCTGGTTGTTACTAGAGGATGAGGAATTGTTGTTGACGTATGAACAGTTCCCCTGGTTTCGCAAAGCCACGATCGGTCAAGTGTCTCATGTAGAGCGCCCGAGCAAGAATCATCTGTACTGGCCCGAACTGGATGTCGATATTTCCATTGAATCCATTCGCAAGCCATCGGCCTTTCCGCTGGTTGCCAAGCCGCGGCCTGAGCCGTTCAAGCGGACCCGTTGACGCAGGCCGATGGAAAGGCTGATGGATACGTGTCGCAAAACACGGGAGCGCCCAGGGCCGTCGCTACCGCGCAATGCGATAACAAGGCCGATACTCCGACCCCGGCAACTTCATGCGCCCATCGGCAACGAATCCCCGCAATAGCTCGTCGAGCAATTGCATCACGGCCGGATCGCCATTCAATTCAAACGGACCATGCTGGTCGATCTCGGTGATGCCCTGCTCCTTCACATTGCCCGAGACGATGCCCGAGAACGCACGGCGCAGATTCGCCAGCAGCACATGCTGTGGCAGGTCGCGATGCAGTTCGAGGCCCGACATGCTGGCGTGATTCACCACGAACGGATGCTGGAAGTCTTCGGGCACGCGCAGCAGCCAGTTGAAGTTGTAGGAATCATTGTTGGCGCGGCGCTGTGCGCGCACGCGGCCCACGTCGGTCACGAGACGGCGCGCCACTTCGGCCGGATTGCCGACGACGAATTGCAGCCGGTCCACCGCTTTGTGGCCCACGGTGCCCATCAGAAATTCGCGCAGCTTTTCAAACCAGCCTTCGGCGCTTTCGGGGCCGGTGAGCACCACCGGAACGGGCTGCTCGGCGTTGTGCGGGTCGAGCAGAATTCCCAGCAAATAAAGGATTTCCTCAACGGTGCCGACGCCGCCCGGAAAAATCACGAAGCCATGCGCCAGTCGCAGAAAGCCTTCCAGACGCTTTTCGATGTCGGGCATGATCACCAGTTGATTGACGATGGCGTTGGGCGGCTCGGCAGCGATGATGCCGGGCTCGGACATCCCGATGTAGCGGCCATTGGTGATGCGCTGCTTGGCATGACCAATCGTCGCGCCCTTCATCGGGCCTTTCATCGCGCCCGGACCGCAGCCGGTGCACACGTCGAGGCCGCGCAAGCCCAACTCGTAACCCACCTTCTTCGAGTATTGATACTCCTCGCTGCTGATCGAATGTCCGCCCCAGCAAACCACAAGATTGGGACGAATCTTGCGATCCAGCACGCGCGAATTGCGCAGGATGTGGAACACCGCATTGGTGATGTCGCCGCCGCGACTCAGATCAAAGCGCAGCGGCTGCTCCACCTCATGCGTGATGTACACCACATCGCGCAGCACCGCGAACAACAGTTCCTTGATGCCGCGAATCATCTGTCCATCGACGAAGGCATGCGGCGGCGCGTTGTTGATTTCCAGGCGAATGCCCCAGGGATGACGCACCACGCGCACGTCAAAATCCGCGTAGCGATCAAACAGTTCGCGGGCATTGTCGATATCGCTGCCGGAATTCATCACCGCCAGCGCGCATTGGCGAAACAGCGAATGCACCCGCCCGCGCCCGGTGTTCAGCAACACCTCGATCTCACCCTGCGAGAGCATTTCGAGGCTGCCCAGCGGACCGACGCTGGCGTCTACCGCATCGTTATCATCAACTATTGCTTCGATCACGGGAGCTCAGGCGGGCACAGGTCAGGGCAGGATGTCGATAGGCATGTTGTCCTGCGTCAGCAGCCATATCTCCACCATGTCGGAGTTCGACACGGCAATGCAGCCGTCGGTCCAGTCCCGCTCCTGGTAGTAACGCGCTTCGCGGCGCATGCGGTTCGGCAGGCCGTGAATCATGATGGCGCCACCGGGATCAACGCCAGCCTTCTGCGCGCGCTCAACATCTTCGGGCGAGGGATAGGACACCTGAATCGACAGAAAATAATCGCTGCGCGCATTGCGCCATGTGAGCGTGTAGTGACCTTCGGGCGTGCGAAAGTCCCCCACCTGCTCCTTGTGACCCACGGGCACCAGCCCCAGCGCGATGCGATAGCTGCGCAGCACTTCATCGCCCCGCATCAGGTCCATGCGCCGCGCGGATTTGTAGACGACGACGCGGTTGGCTACGGGCAGCGGCGTGCTCTTGGCTGCAGCACCGGCGGTGGCGGTGTAGTTCACCTGCTGCGGAGCGGGCGCGGCCTGAGCCGCCGGAACCGGTTGCTGCTGCGCAGCCAGCAGCGCGGGCGCCAGCAATAGCGCAGCGCAGAGCGCGCGGCGGAGGGGGCGAATATCGAGGGTAATTGTTTTCATTTTGGCGGGCATTATAGACAGGCTCCGCCGCTGGTTGTCATTGATCCGGCCGTGGGATAATGGCGAGCTTCAATCCCAGCGGGCGCAACAACCCCTGCACGGTGGCCAACGTGGGGCTGCTGCGCCCGGCTTCCAGATTCCGCAGGGCCGGAACCGAGATGCCGCCGAGGCGCGCCATTTCCGCATGCGTCAGGTGCAAAGTCTGGCGCAGCGCTTTGAGCATCTTCGTCACTTCCATATCCGGATGC
>JAITMN010000054.1 GCA_031277355.1 Nevskiaceae bacterium
ACCGCGCGACATCGAAAGAATGCAGCACGGCTGCGAGGCGTATCGCCAGAAGGCGCGCGACTACGCCGCCAAACTCAAAGTCAGAGCGTGAGGCGCGAGGCGAACACGATCTTCGCGCGCCCAGCGATGCTCACCGACTGCGCACGCCCTTCGGCATCGGCTTGCACCTCCACATCCACCTGACCGGGCCTCGACAGACTATCGCCCTGCGCGCCAGAGAAACGCGCGCAACCCTCCTGGGTTTCGAGCAATCCCAGCGTGAACAGATAGTGCCCCAGCATCGCGTAGGCGTTGCCGCTGACCGGGTCTTCATTGATACCGATGGCCGGACAAAACATCCGCGACTCCACGTCGCAGCCGCGCGCCGCAGTGCGTCGCGTGAAGAAGAAATAGCCCTGCGCGCCGATTTGCGCCGATAGCTGGCTCAGTGCGTCCATCCGTGGCGCAAGCGCGGCCAGATCGAGCGCCGATTGCAGGCCCACCAGCAACCGCGTGCTGGAACCCCCGACGATGCGCGCCGGGCAGTGCGGGTCCAATCGCGGGCGCGACAATCCCACCGCATCGATCACGCGATCCAGTTCATCGGCCGTGGGTTCGCGCTCCAATGGCGCAGGTTGCTGCCGTATGCGCAGCCGTCCATCCGGCAGCGCCTGCACTTCCACCACGCCGCTGTTGCCGCGCTGCCGCCGCCGCTCGCGCGGTTCGCGCGTTTGCAGCACCGCATGCGCCGCGAGCGTGGCGTGGCCCACGAAATTCGCCTCTTTGCGCGGCGTGAAAAAACGTATCGAGATGTCGTGGTCCGCGCCATAAGGCGGAAGGACGAACGCGGTGTCGCCATTGTTCAGTTCGCGGGCGATCAACTGCATCTCATGGCTGTCGAGCACGTCTGCGCCCAGCACCACGCCGGCCGGATTACCGGTGAACGGCTGATCGGTAAACGCATCCACCTGAAAAATTTCCACGCTGCGGCTCATGCTCAACCCTCTTGCCTCTTGATCGTTGCGGGCAGAACGCTACCATATGCGCTCACCTTGGGGTGGCCCTGTGCGGGCCTGAGATGCCGGATGTACCGGCGAACCCGTTGAACCTGATCCGGCTAGTACCGGCGGAGGGAGTAGGCATGAATCGTTGCGCGTATCCGTTATTGTGTCTTGCAGTGGCCACTGCTGTTGGCGTTGCCGTGCCCGCGTGGGCGGCCGATGAACCCGATCCACTGGCTGAAGTCATCGTCACCGCGAGTCTCACCGGTTCCCGGTTGCTCGAACTGCCTTCCAGTGTGTCGATACTGGATTCCCAAACGCTGACGCAAGCAGGCGTCGCGCACTTCGCCGACATACTCGGCCAGGTGCCCAATCTGTTCTTCGCCGGCGGCAGTTCGCGTCCGCGCTACTTCCAGATTCGCGGCATCGGCGAGTCCGAGCAATACGAAGGCGCGCCGAATCCATCCGTGGGTTTTCTGATCGACGACATCGACTTCTCCGGCATCGCGATGGCTGCCGCGCTGTTCGACGTGGAGCGCGCCGAAGTGCTGCGCGGACCGCAGGGCACTGCCTACGGCGCCAACGCGCTGGCGGGTCTCATCAGCCTGCGATCCCAGGCTCCGCGCGATGAATTCGGTCTGCAAGGCGAGATCGAAGTGGGCAACTACGACACTTACGCGGCAGGCATCGCGCTGAATACGCCGCTTGGCGATGATGGCCGCACCGCGCTGCGCATCGCCGCGCACCACTACGAAAGCGATGGCTTTCGTCGCAACACCTTCCTGAACCGCCGCGACACCAATGGCTTCGACGAAGACCTGCTGCGCCTGCGTCTGCGCAGCCAGATCAGCGATGTGCTGCAACTGGACCTCACCGCGCTCTATGCCAATACCGACAATGGCTACGACGCCTGGTCGGTCGACAACTCGCGCGTGACGCTGTCGGACAAACCCGGCGTCGATTCACAGCGCTCGCGCGCATTGGCGCTGCGTTTGACGTACTCGGGTTTCGATGCCTTCGAACTTCATTCCACCACCACCTGGCTGCGCGCCGACATGGATATGAGTTTCGATGCCGATTGGGCCAACGATGGCTATTGGGCCGCGCAGTGTCCGCCGGGCAGACTCGCCGAGTGCGTGCCCTACGACTACTTCAGCGACATCGCGCGGCAGCGTCAGAACATCACCCAGGAACTGCGTTTTTCCTCCACGACCGAAGGGCCGTGGAGTTGGGTGGCCGGTTTGTATGGTCTGCACATGACCGAGGATTACACCTCGTCCGATCTGATCGCAGGCGTGGCGGGCGAACCCTTCGACAGCAACTATCGCGCGTTGACGCTGGCCGCCTATGGTCAGATTGATCGCCGTCTGAACGACGCGCTGCGTCTGTCAATGGGCTTGCGCGTCGAGCAGCGCGATGCCCGTTACGACAACAGCGATGCGCTGCGCGCCAAGCCGCGCGATACGATGGCCGGCGGCCATGTTTCGCTCGACTGGCAATTTGCCGAGCGTCAAAGCGCGTATGCGGCGATAACGCGCGGCTACAAGGCCGGCGGCGTCAACACGGACTCGGAGCTTCCCGATCAACAGCGGCTGTACAACCCCGAATCGCTGTGGAGCGCCGAAGTGGGTCATCGTTATCAGTCGCCGGATCGCACCTTCTCGGCGCGCACCAGTGTGTTCTACATGCGCCGCTACGATCAGCAGGTGTCGGGTTCCTACCAGACCACGCCGGGGGATGCCAACAGCTTCATGCTGTACATCGACAACGCCGCCAGCGGCGATAATTTCGGCGTGGAATCGCAACTGGATTGGCGGGCCACGCGCACGCTGAGCTTCGGCGCGAACATCGGCCTGTTGCGTGCGCGCCTGCTGAACTACGAGCAGGAAGGCGTGGTGCTCGATGGCCGCGATCAGGAACATTCGCCGCGCTATCAGATCAGTCTCAATGCCGAGTGGCGGCATCAGGGTTTCTTCGCCCGCGCCGACTGGCAAGCCGTGGACGATTCCTACTTCAGCACCAGCCACGATGAGCGCGCGCCGGCCTATCAATTGATGAACCTGCGCCTGGGCTATGAAGCCGACAAATGGTCGGTGAGTCTCTGGGCGCGCAACCTGTTCGACGAACAATACGCCGTGCACGGCTTCTTCTTCGCCAACGAACCGCCGGACTGGGTCGACACGCGATACATCCAGAACGGCGATCCGCGACAGGTGGGTGTGCGGCTGACCTTCGCGCCGTGGTAACCCCGTGACGAGCCGCGCCCTCAGCAGGCAGGCCGTGCCGGCCGACGTCGCCGCAGTGTCGCCGTATCTCTACACGGTGCAAGCTTCTTCGGTCGTCGCTACGCTGCTCCTGCTGTATAGGGTCATTGCAGTGCCGGGGTCAGGATGTTGGTGGAGACAATACCGCCTTCAGATGCTCACGAATTGATCGGCGACGCACTGCTGCGCCGTATCCCCGGCTGTGAGCAGGGCAATCCGCCGCTGCGATTGCGGGCGCTGCCGGGCGGGCGTGGCGTGAACCGCGTGCTGGGCATCGTCACGCGGCTGGGCCGCTTCGTGCTGCGCCAACGCCTGCCGCCGCTGCGCCGTCCCGGCGCCGATCCGGAGCAGGAGTTGCAGGCCCATCGTCTGGCCTCCCGCGCCGGTCTTGCCCCCTGGCTGTTCGACGCCGCGCCCGATGGCGCGTGGATATTGATGGAATACGTCGATTCGCCAGCCTGGACGCCCGGCAAGCTGCTTTCGCCCGAGGGCCTTGCCATTCTCTGCGGCCAGATTCAGGCGCTGCATGGGCTGCCCGTTCCCGCCAGCGTGCGCCCCTTCGATCCGCTCACCATCGCCGGGCAGCATATCGAGCTGGTCCTGCGTGCCCATCCCGAGCAGAACGTCGCCGTCAACGCCCTGCTGGCCCGGATTCAGGCGGCCGTTCATTCGCATGCCGAAGAATCCGCGCGCCTGCCCGCCATCGCCCCGGTGCTGAACCACGGCGACCTGCAAGCCCCGAACATCCTGGGTTCGGCGGCGCTGCTGGCCGATTGGGAATACGCCCAATGGGCCGATCCGGCCTGGGATATCGCGGTATTGCTGATTTATCACCCTCAATTGCGCCCGCGCAGCCGCGAACTGCTCGAAGCCGCCGGCCTTCCCGGCGCGGGTCAGCAGGCGCGGCTCACGCACCTGCTGACGCTGTTCGCCGCCCTGAATGAGCTGTGGACGCTGGCTGAATACGGACCTATTCGCGTTTGAGGCTGGATTACCTGCCCTTTGGTCGGCAAAATGCACCGCCCACTGCGGGGCAGTTTGCGGAGACCACCAGTTTCATGGCGTTGATACGGGTTACGGATCGGGATGGCGTCGAACACGACGTGCAGGGCAACACCGGCTTTACGCTGATGGAAAATCTGCGTGACCTCGACTACGGCGTCGCCGCCGTGTGCGGCGGCATGATGGCCTGCGCCACCTGCCATGTGTGGGTCGATCCGCAATGGCTCGACAAACTCCCCGCGCAGCAGTCGGACGAACTGGACCTTTTGCGCGACCTTTCCACCTATCGCCCCAACTCGCGCCTGTCCTGCCAGATCAAGTTCACCGATGCTCTTTCGGGCATCGCGCTACGCATCGCCGATGACGAGTAAACAACAATGAGCACCACAAAACTTGGAGCCGGCCGCGCGCTGATCTGCGGCTCGATGGCCTACGACACGATCATGGTCTTTCAGGATCGTTTCCGTAATCACCTGATCGCCGACAAGCTGCACATGCTGAATGTGTCCTTCCTCGTGCCGCAGATGCGCCGCGAGTTCGGCGGCTGTGCGGGCAACATTGCCTACAACCTGATGCTGCTCGGCGATCCGGGCATCATCCTCGCCACAGTGGGCCACGACTTCGGCCCCTATGCCGAATGGCTCGACAAGCAGGGCGTTTCGCGCGAGGGCATCACGGTGGCCCGCGAGGAACACACCGGTCAGGCGTTCATCACCACCGATCTCGACAACAACCAGATCACCGCATTTCATCCCGGCGCAATGGGCGCTTCGCACCGCAACCGCGTGGGCGATGTGCGTGACATTGCGCTGGGCATCGTTGCGCCGGATGGTCGTCAGGGCATGATCGAACACGCGCAGCAATTTGCCGACGCGAACATCCCGTTCATCTTCGATCCGGGTCAGGGCCTGCCGATGTTCGGCGGCGAAGACCTCAAGGCGTTCATCGAGCAGGCCACCTGGGTCACGGTGAACGAATATGAGTGGAGCCTGATGGCCGAGCGCACCGGCTGGAGCGAGGCTGATATCGCCTCGAAGGTTCGGGCGCTGATCGTCACGCAGGGCGGAGAGGGCTCGGTCATCTACACGCAGGGCGGCAAGATCGTGATTCCGCCGGCGCCGGCGCGTCAGGTTGTGGACCCCACCGGCTGCGGCGATGCCTATCGCGCGGGCCTGATCCACGGTCTGCTGCATGATCTGCCTTGGGAAGTCACCGGTCGCATCGCCTCGCTGATCGGCTCGCTGAAGATCGAGACTCGGGGCACTCAGAATCATCATTTCACAATGGCTGAATTCCGCACTCGCTACAGCGCGGTGTTTGGCTCCGACCTATGAAAACGCAGGGGGAAGTTCGATGAGTAACAGTTACTTGTTCACGTCCGAGTCGGTGTCCGAAGGTCACCCGGACAAAGTCTCCGATCAAATCTCGGATGCGATCCTCGATGCGATTCTCGCCGAGGACAAATACTCCCGCGTTGCCGCCGAAACGCTGTGCAACACGGGTCTCGTCGTGCTGGCGGGCGAGATCACCACGAAGGCCAAGGTCGACTATCACTCGATCGCGCGCGACGTGCTCAAGGACATCGGCTACGACAACACCGAATCGGGCATCGACTACAAGGGCTGCTCGGTGCTGGTGGCTTACGACACCCAGTCGCCCGACATTTCGCAGGGCGTGACCGAAGGCCAGGGCCTGAACCTCGACCAGGGCGCGGGCGATCAGGGCCTGATGTTTGGCTATGCCTGCCGCGAAAACGATGAACTGATGCCGCTGCCCATCCATCTGGCGCATCGCATGGTTGAGCGTCAGGCGACGCTGCGCAAGAACGGCACGCTGCCCTTCCTGCGCCCCGATGCCAAGTCGCAGGTCACGCTGCGCTATGTGGATGGCAAGCCCGACAGCATCGACACCGTGGTGCTGTCTTCCCAGCACAGCCCCGATCAGTCCGAAACGCAAACCAAGATGAAGGACAGCTTCAACGAGGCGGTGATCGAAGAGATCATCAAGCCCGTGCTGCCCAAGGAATTGATCAAGGGCAACATCAACTATCTGGTGAACCCCACCGGCCGTTTCGTCGTCGGCGGTCCGCAGGGCGACTGCGGTCTCACCGGTCGCAAGATCATCGTCGATACCTATGGCGGCGCGGCTCCGCACGGCGGCGGCGCGTTCTCCGGCAAGGACCCCACGAAGGTCGATCGCTCCGCAGCGTATGCGGCGCGCTATGTGGCGAAGAACATCGTTGCGGCGGGGCTGGCTGATCGTTGCCAGGTGCAGGTGTCCTACGCCATCGGCGTGGCCAAGCCCACCAGCATCATGGTCACCACCTTCGGCACCGGCAAGGTGTCGGATGAGAGGATCGAAGAGCTGGTAGCCCGTCACTTCGACCTGCGTCCGAAGGGCATCGTGCAGATGCTCGATCTGCTGCGTCCGATCTATCGCAAGACCGCCGCCTACGGTCACTTTGGCCGCAACGAGCCCACGTTCAGTTGGGAATTGACCGACAAGGCCGAGGCGCTGGCCGCCGATGCCGGCATCAAGCGCTAACAGGAGAGCAGTTCAATGAATGCAGTTATCAAACCCGTGGGCGATGATTTTCGCATTGCCGACATGAGTCTTGCCGATTGGGGCCGCAAGGAAATCCTGATCGCCGAAACCGAAATGCCCGGTCTGATGTCGATCCGCAAGGAATTCGCGCCCACGCAGCCGCTGCGCGGCGCGCGCATCACCGGCTCGTTGCACATGACAATCCAGACCGCCGTGCTGATCGAAACCTTGCAGGCTCTGGGCGCGCAGGTGCGCTGGGCTTCGTGCAATGTGTTCTCCACCCAGGACCACGCCGCAGCGGCCATTGCCGAGCGCGGCACGCCGGTGTTCGCGTTCAAGGGCGAGTCGCTCGACGATTATTGGGAATTCACGCATCGCATCTTCGAGTGGCCGGACGGTGGCTACAGCAACATGATTCTTGACGATGGCGGCGACGCCACGCTGTTGCTGCATCTGGGCGCACGCGCCGAAACCGATTCTTCGGTGATCAGTCAGCCCACGAGCGAGGAAGAAGTCTCGCTGTTCAAGTCCATCAAGGCCAAGCTTGCCACCGATCCGAAGTGGTACTCCACGCGGCTGAAGCAGGTGCGCGGCGTCAGCGAAGAAACCACCACCGGCGTGCATCGCCTGTATCAGATGCACAAGGAAGGGCGTCTGGCGTTCCCGGCCATCAACGTCAACGACTCGGTCACGAAGAGCAAGTTCGACAACCTCTACGGTTGCCGCGAATCGCTGCTCGATGGCATCAAGCGCGCCACCGACGTGATGATCGCAGGCAAGGTTGCGGTGATCTGCGGCTATGGCGACGTGGGCAAGGGCTCGGCGCAGGCGCTGCGTTCATTGTCGGCCCAGGTGTGGGTAACGGAAATCGACCCGATCTGCGCGTTGCAGGCGGCGATGGAAGGCTACCGCGTGGTCACGATGGACGAGGCCGCAAGCCAGGCCGATATCTTCGTTACCGCCACGGGCAACTTCCATGTGATCACGCACGAGCACATGAAGGCGATGAAGAACAACGCCATCGTCTGCAACATCGGTCACTTCGACAACGAAATCGACGTGGCTTCGCTGCGTCAATACAAGTGGGAAGTGATCAAGCCGCAGGTGGAACACATCATCTTCCCCGACGGCAAGCGCATCATTCTGCTGGCCGAAGGCCGTCTGGTGAACCTGGGCTGCGCCACCGGCCATCCCTCGTATGTGATGAGCAGCTCGTTTGCCAACCAGACGCTGGCGCAGATCGAGTTGTACGCCAATCCGGGCAAGTACCCGATTGGTGTTTATGTGCTGCCGAAGCATCTGGATGAGAAGGTGGCGCGGCTGCAGTTGGCCACGTTGAACGCCAAGCTCACCGCGCTGACCGATCAGCAGGCGCGCTACATCAACGTGAATCGTGAAGGTCCGTACAAGACCGATCACTACCGGTACTAAGACAAAGGCAATGGCGTAACGTATGACGGCGAGAATCATCGATGGCAAGGCGGTGGCGAGGAAACTCCGAGAGGAGTACGCCAGCCGTGTTCAGACACTCAAGGGCGAGCACGGTATCGACCCCGGCATTGCGGTGATTCTCGTCGGCGACAACGCCGCCTCGCAGGTGTATGTGCGCAACAAGATTCGGGCCTGCCAGGAAACCGGCATCCGCTCGGAGCTGTTCCACATGCCTGCCGATACGCCCGAGTCACAGTTGCTGGCGCGAATCGATGCGCTGAACGCCGATCCGCATGTGCATGGCATCCTGGTGCAATTGCCATTGCCGCAGCACATCGATGTGTCGCAGGTGCTTGAGCGCATCGCGGTTGATAAAGACGTTGACGGCTTTCATTTGTACAACGTCGGCGGTCTGGTCACCGGCAACACGGTGTTCCCGCCCTGCACGCCTTATGGCGTGCAGAAGCTGCTCGAACACGAGAACGTGAAGATCGAGGGTCAGAACGTCGTCGTGGTCGGCGCCAGCAACATCGTCGGCAAGCCGATGGCGCTGATGCTGATGCAGCAAGACGCCACCGTGTGCATCTGCCACAAGAAGACCCGCGATCTGGGTCAGTTCACGCTGCTGGCCGACATTCTCGTCGTCGCCGCCGGTGTGCCCGGCCTGATCGTGCCGCAGATGGTGAAGACCGGCGCGGTGGTGATCGACGTGGGCATCAACCGCCTGCCCGATGGCCGTCTCGTGGGCGACGTGGACTTCGAAGGCGTGCGCAAGAAAGCCTCGCTGATCTCGCCCGTGCCCGGCGGCGTGGGTCCGATGACGATCACGATGCTGTTGCACAACACGCTGATTTCGGCGGAGCGGATTGCCGGGATTATCGGGGACTAACGCGCGCTGTCAGGAGCGCGTGCCCTTGGCGGAGGCTGCTGCCTCCGCTGGCGTCAGTACCGCGACGCCAAATGGCAGGAAGTGACGGGTATTGCCGCTGAGCACGACGAGACTGTGCGCTTCGGCGGTACCTGCAATCAGCGCATCGGCCATCCCCGGATGATGACCACCGGCGATGGCTTTGGCTTCGAGCCCTCCCGACAGCGTGGCGATGTGGGCGTCAATCGCAATGATCTTGTCTTCATAGGCCGACAACAGGCCGCCGATCCATTTTTTCAACACTTTCGCCTTGGCCTTTGCTTGCTTGTGTTCAAGCAACGCGATGCCTTTTTCTATTTCGTGAACGGTGACCGCGCTCAGAAAAATACGGCCTTCGCCGTCGCGCCGTTCCAGCCAGTCGAGCACTCCGGTCGAAGCATCGGTCCGCGAAGGCGCGAGCATCGACAGCACATCGGTGTCGAGCAGATAGCCGTTCAAAGCGTCACGTTTCGCGATGGCGTGCGATTGCGCGCGAACTCGCCGCCCGGAAATGTCCGCAGATAGCGGACCAGACCGGGGCGCGCTCGTCCCATCGCGTGCTGGGCGATTTCAGCGGCCTCGATTGAAACCAGCGCGGCGACCGGCTTGCCGTGACGGGTGATGGTCACGAACTGGCCCTTGATGGCCTCATCCACGAGCCGGGAGAGGTCGGTTTTGGCGGTTTTCAGGTTTGTGCTGGGCATCGGGGGGGGGCTTTGAACTAAATATGGTTACTTGTGACTACTTTAATCACGGCGCGATGAGCTTGCAACAGAAACGGCTGGAGTGTTCGGTCAACCCGCAGATAATTTGTATTCTATTATAGACAAAAATATCATTTTTCGTCTTTAATAGAGTGCATGCCGCGCAAACCACCCGTCGTCTTCCCGCAAGAACAGCGCCTGCTCTCCGAGTTGGGCGAGCGGTTGCGCCTTGCCCGCAAGCGACGCAGATTGAGCAATGCCGTCATCGCGCAACGCGCGGGGATTTCCAGAACCACCGTATACAAGGTCGAAGCCGGTGATCCTGGCGCCACGCTGGGGGCTTACGTCCGGGTGCTGGCCGCGCTGGGTCTTGAAGGCGACCTGAATCA
>JAITMN010000108.1 GCA_031277355.1 Nevskiaceae bacterium
TATTGTTGGCGCAGGTCTTTCAGCACCACGGCCATCGACCCCAGCGGCGTGCCCAGTTCATGCGCCGTGCCTGCGGCCATCGTCGCCACGGCGAGAATCTGCTCATTGCGCAGCGTGTCTTCCCGGTATTGACGCAGGCGTGCCTGCTGTCTCTGGTTGTCTGCGGCCATCCGCACAACAAAAAAAGTGATCAGCGCCGCGCTGACGACGAAGTTGAACCACATGCCCCAGATGTGAAGGTTCGCCGCATCGGTAACGAGGCCAATGCCCGCACCTGCTTCATGATGCATCGGCGCGGCCTCATCGGGCATCAGCGCCGGCAGCGGCGCATGAAAGAACAGCAGCAGGCTGTAACTGGCGAGCGCACAGACCACCAGCGCCAGCGTGTAGCCGAAGGACAGCGTTGCGGCGGCAATCGTTACCGGCACCAGCAGATACGAAACGAAGGGATTGCTGGCCCCGCCGGTGAAGTACAGCAGCAACGACAACCCCAGTACGTCGATCAGCAAGTGCGCAACCAGTTCCGAAGCGCGCGGCTGACGATGCTGTTGCAGACGCCAGTACAGCGCCCCGTTCACCAGCGTCAGCGTGAAGAAGATCGTGAAGATCAGGCCATAGTCCAGCGCCAGATGCATCGCTTTCCAGGCATACAGCAGCGCAGCCAGTTGCAACACGAAGACGATGCAGCGGATCACGAACAGCCGCTGCAGGTTGCTTTGCAGCGCATTGACCTCCAGCGCATCAATACCCTGATTGGCGATGGCGGCAGATTCGTTCATTCGTGCGGCGTCAGTCATGCGTCAGATTTTGCCAAAGCTGGTGCGACAATATGCCGCATTGTAGCCATGCGCAGCCCCTCGCATCATGGTTGCCCATGAATACCGCCTCACTGAAATTTTCGCCCGGCGTCGTTGCCGGATTTTTTCTCGCGCTCGCGGCTCCGCTGGCTGCTCAATCCCAGACGCCGATTCCCGACTCCCACGGCCCCGCCGGCGTGATGGCCGACCACATGCACGGCGGCGGTGAATTCATGATCGGCTATCGCTATGGCCGAGACACCAGCGGCGGCGACACGCTGCGCGGAACTCACGCGGTGACGAATCAGGACATCATGCACAACGCCTGCCTGCCGGCGGGGGAATGTTCGATGTGGCAGACCGGCATGACGATGCAGATGCACATGCTGGACCTCATGTATGCGCCAAATGACCGGTTCACGCTGATGCTGATGCCGATGTGGATGTCGATGGACATGAAGATGGTGATGCCGATGATGAACATGGGTGGCATGGGTGGCATGGGTGGTATGGGTGGCATGGGCGGTATGGGCATGGGCATGGGCATGGGCATGATGATGGAGCACAAACACAGCGTCAGCGGCCTGGGCGATACGCTGTTTGGATCGCTGATCCGGCTTGCCAAGGGCGATGGCTATGGCCTGCATGCCGGAGCGATGTTCAGCGCGCCCACCGGCTCCGTCAGCAAGAAAGATTCCGAAGGACTGTACAACCACTACATGATGCAGTTGGGTTCAGGCACCTGGGATTTTCATCCCAGCCTCACCTACACCGGACGCACCGGCCTGTGGAGTTGGGGCGTGCAGCTTTCCGGCGTCGTTCCGCTGGAAAGCGCCAACCGCTCGGGCTATCGGCTGGGTTCCTCGGCGCAGGCCACCGCCTGGACGGCGCTGCGCCTGAACCATTGGCTGTCCGCTTCGGTGCGTGCGCAGCAGGGTTGGCAAAGGCGGATCAAAGGCGGTTACCTTGGCCCTTCCGGTCAATCGAGTCCGCCCGATTTTCAATTCAACTACGGCGGCAAATTTCTCGACGCGGGCTTTGGCGTGAATCTGATTGCGCCCAGCGGCGTGCTGAAGGGGCATCGCCTCGGCATCGAATGGCTGGAACCGCTGCGGGATGACGTGAACGGCTATCAGCAGCAACGCAACGGCTCGCTGCAAGTGAGTTGGAGCAAGTCGTTCTGACGAACGCGCCTGCCGCAAGGAGCCGCACAAACAACAGTTGCGTCAGCGCCGTCAGATGCGACAACATCGCTGGTGGCTCACATCCCCGGCATCTTCAAACTGGCGCGTTTGCGCGTACCCTCTGCGCTGCTGTACGTGTTCGTGGCAATGGTGCTGCCGCATCGCGCCGACTGGATCAACGCGCAATCCTTCGTTTTCATTCCGCTGGAACTGTGGGTAACCGGGCTGCTGCTGCTGGCCCCAGTGCGTGGCCCCTGGCTGCGCATCGCACTGGGCTTGATGTTGGCAGCGGGAATCATCCTGCGTCTGGCTGATCTGGCGGTCTTTGAAGCCTTCGCGCGCTCCTTCAACCCGGCGTTTGATTTCTGGTTGCTGATCGAAGGCATGGACCTGCTGAACGGCGCCACGGGCCGCATCGGCGCGGTGCTGATCGCAGCGCTGCTGATCGTGCTCATTCTGGGCATCGTCTGGGCGAGTCTGCGTGCGCTGGCGATATTGCAGCAGTGGCTGCAAACCCTGCGGCCACCACGCGCCGCGCTGTGGCTGATCGTGGCGCTGGCATTGAGCATCCTGTGGCGCATGGCCGGTCTGCCGCGCACCACGACTTACTTCTCGGACCAACTGCGCGAACACGCGCAAAGCACGATAGCCGGGCTGCATGACCTGCGCTCGTTTCGCGCCGAGTTGGCGCAGGGCTCGCCGCATGAATTGCCCGATGCACCGCTGTTCTCCGCGCTGGAAGGCAAGGATGTGCTGGTGGTGTTCGTCGAATCCTATGGCCGCATCGCGCTGGAAGGCGATCTGTTCGCACCAACGCTCACCGGGATGCTGCAACAACACGAGCGCGAACTGGACGACGCCGGCCTTGGCATGCGCAGCGCGTGGCTGACTTCACCCACCATCGGCGGCCTGAGTTGGCTCGCGCAGGCAACCGCGCTGTCGGGGCTGTGGATCGACAGCCAACTGCGCTACGACAGTCTGGTACGCAGTGATCGGGCAACATTGAATCGCCTGTTCCAGCGCGCCGGCTGGCGCACGGTGGGCGTGATGCCGGCCATCACGATGCCGTGGCCGGAGGGCGACTATTTCGGTTTTGACCAATTCTATGCCGCGAATGATCTGGGTTATCGCGGTGCGCCGTTCAACTGGATCACGATGCCGGACCAATACGTGCTGGCGGCTTTTCAGCGCATGGAACGCAACACGCCCTCACATCCGCCGGTGATGGCGGAAATCGCGCTGATTTCATCCCATGCGCCCTGGACGCCGATTCCGCGCATGATCGACTGGCAGGATGTGGGCGACGGCAGTGTGTTTACCGAACAGGCCACTGCCGGCCCGACGCCGGAGCAGGTCTGGAGCAGCGAAGCCCGCATCCGCGATCACTACCGGCAAAGCGTGGCCTATGCGCTAGACAACCTGCTGTCATGGGTGCAGACCTATGGCGATGAGAATCTCGTGGTGCTGGCGCTGGGCGACCATCAACCCTCACCACTGGTCAGCGGCGATGCGGGAAATCGCGATGTGCCCGTGCATCTGATCGCGCGTGACCCGACGGTGCTCGATGCAATGGCGCATTGGCAGTGGAGCCAGGGGTTGCAGCCTGCGGCCGATGCGCCCCGCTGGCGGATGGATGCGCTGCGCGATCGCTTCGTCGAGGCGTTTTCGCGCCAGCGTTGATCCGGGCACTTTGCTTGTTGCCCGGGTCCGCGATACCTTGTGACGCCATGAGGCCGTTGTTCTTTGCTCTTCCCTTCATCCCTGTCGGGCTTGCTCACGCTGCCCTCGACATCTCCTGTCCAGAGTTTCCTGCGTTCACGGCTTCAACGTGGTCCAGAACCGTTCTGCATGACGCAATTGTGCGAGGAGATGTGGCGGAGGCGCAACGTCTGATGACGCCAGAAATCATTGACGTGCAGGATGACTTTGGCAACACACCGTTGCTGACAGCATTGGTGCCTTCGCAAATCCTGGAGCCTCACGGTGTTTTTTCTCCCGATGTGGAAGCGGCAAAAATACGTCGTGAGGAAACTGTTCGACAACAGATCATCTCTGCCCTGTTGAAGCGTCGTGCGTCGATGAATATCGGCAATGACATCGGCGTGACCCCTCTGATGCAACTGGCCGAATGGGGCTATTCACCCGACATTGACCTTGATTTTGCCCGCCAGATGATTGCCCTGGGCGCGGACGTGAACGCGCGCGACATCTTTGGCTCCACAGCCCTCATGCTTGCGGCGGGGCGTGGAAAAGAGGCATTGGTCAGGCTGTTACTCCTCTCGGGAGCCGACCCGAGTCTCATGACTTGCCGTGGCTCGACAGCTCACACATGGGCGTTGGAGAGGGGGCATGAGCAGATTGCGCGTGAATTGCAGGCGGTGGTGGAACTCCGGCAAAAGGAGTGAGCACACAGGCACATGTCATCTGACCCATCGACCATCTCATGAGGACGTCATGATCAACCGTCGAGAATTTCTGGTGATGGCTTCGGCTGTGCCAGCCGTATCGCAACTGATGCAGCCGCAGGCTGCGTTTGCGCAGGGCGCTGCACCTGCCCCGCTCGGTCCGCCACCGACGCGGGCGCAGGTGACGGCCCGGCAGGGTTTTTTCGTGTGCATGCACGAGGCAAGTTCCGAGCGATTCGACTTCAAGACCGCGATGCAGGGATACGCCAGGGCTGGCGTGCGTGCCGTGGAGCCGAGCCTTCTCAAGGTCCGCGAATTCACCCAGCTTCCGGGGGAATCGCCGGCAAGCGCGAAGCGGTTGCTCGATGATCTGGGGTTGACGGCCGTGTCGTCGAGCAACCAGTTGGGATTGCCCGAACCGGGTCCGACTCGTCAGCGCAGCCTCGACGACCTGAAGTGGAAGGTGGAACTGGCCCACCAGATCGGCGCAGATCGCATCGTCTGTCCGTCCGCAGGGACGGGGATGTATACGGAAGATGATTTCAGGATGGGCGTGGATCACATGCGCGAGGCCGGCGAGATCGGCAAACAGGCTGGCGTGGTGTGCATGCTGGAGTTCGCCCGGAGTTCACGGTTCGTGGGTTCGCTGGCAACGGCGCTGAAGATGGTCCGCGACGCCAATCACCCGAACGTGCGCGTGATGCTCGACACCTATCACTTCTGGGGCGGCATCAGCAAGTTCGAAGACCTCGACCTGCTTCGAGAGGGTGAATTGCATCATCTGCACTTCGAGGACGTGCCCGATTCGCCGCCGCGCGAAATCCAGGGCCAGCCCGATCGCGCGATGCCAGGTGAAGGCATCGCGCCGCTGAAACGCATTCTCGATGTTTTGGAGCAGAAGAAATATTCCGGCCCGCTCTCGTTCGAATCGTTCAAGCCGGTGCACATTGCCATGGACCCGTTTGAACTGGCCACAAAGGTTCGTGCGGCCATCGAGCCGTTCATTCAGGGCGCGAATTCTCCGATTTCGAAAAGCGGCCCATGAAAACGGCTGCAATCAACAGCCCCGTGCCGACGGCGTCACCGCACAGGCGGAACCAGCCTGCGGCAACCAGCGAGAACGTCGCTGGCACGCCGACAGAAGATTCTGACATCACCAGGTAGGTTCGCAGGAATGTGAAGCCGACGCTCGTCAGCAGCAGCAGCGAGCAACCAGCCAGGGAAAATGCGGCAAATCGGCCACCCCGCAGCGTCAAGCGGCCAAGCGACAGAATCACACCCACCAGATAAGCCAGCAGAATCGGGGTTTGGTACGGCAGTTGAGTGAAACTGACATATATCCATTCCATCGTGAGTAGCGCTCCGGTCTTGATAACGTTGAAGTGCGGTCGAGTATGCCACCTTCACCGCCGCAGGGTGTTGAGTTTCCTACGCGGCTGATGCCGCGATAGACTCATGCCATGAGCGCGGAATCCAAATCCATCACATTTCTCGTTCCTGGCCAGGAGCAGCCAGCCGACGCAGACGCGTCTGCCACGAGCGAATCGTCACTGTACGATATGGTCGAGCGTGAGATCCGCGTGCGCGAAGACACGCGGGGCGAAGCGGCGCCCGTCGAGGTTGAGGCGATCCCCGGCGAAGACATCATCGTGCTGCGCATCGGCGCCGATGGACCGGAGCTGGTACTGCACCCGGAAACGGCCCGCGATCTGTTCCTGGCGCAGGCCGGTGCGAGCCAACGAGGCGCAGGCGCCGCCGATGCAGCAAAGGGCATCACGGTGCCGGCGCGCTTGCAGTGGGGCGGATACGCCGACGCCGACAGCAGGGCATCACTTGCGAGCGCGGGCCGCGT
>JAITMN010000126.1 GCA_031277355.1 Nevskiaceae bacterium
CCGCCAGCAGCCCCGCCCATCGCTTCATTGTCGTCGTTGAGATCATGATTGAGCGGAATTTGGCCGATTCGCGCCTGTCATGCAAGCGCCACTGTTAGGCTTTGTGAATGAATACCACCCCTGAACGCCTGACCGTGGCGCGTTTGACCGAATTGGCCGGCCGCACGCTCGCGCCCACCGAATGGATCACCGTCACGCGCGAGCTGATCGGCCAGTTCGCCGACTGCACCGGCGATCATCAGTTCATCCACGTGGATGCCGAGCGCACGCGCGCGCAGGCCGGATTTCCCGACGTGCTGGCGCATGGCTTTCTGCTGCTGTCGCTGGCGGCCAGCGCAAAGCCCGCCGACGAGCCCCTCATCGAAGACGCGGCGCTGATGCTGAACTACGGCATCGACCGGCTGCGTTTCATCAGCCCGGTGTTTGCCGGTCAGCGCGTGCGTTATCGCACGGTCATCACGGCAGCAGAAACCCGCGAGCACGGGCGCATGCTGCTCAAGCGCGAACTGACGCTGGAAGTCGAGGGCCGGGACGAACCGGCGCTGGTGGCGACGCTGCTGGTGATGGTCCTGCCGCAGCGGCCCGATTGAAGGCCGCCGCGCAGGCGAAGCTTCACCCGGCCGCAGGCGGCTCAGCGCCGCTTCCACCGTCGAGAATCTGCTTCCAGGAGGCTTCCTGCCCATTGCGGTGGCCCTTCTCCACCAGTTTCAACCCCGCAGCGTCGATTGTCAGCGTGTATGCCTTTTCATCGATCAGGATTTCGCGCTTCAGTGGACGGTCGAGTTTGGTCGTCATTGTTGGCCTCTTGCCGTTTGCATGGAATACAAGTCTTTCAAGCCTATCACCATACACCAAACATGCCATAGACTGCTTGACATGGCTCGCGGAAAAAAACGCGCCGCATCCGTGGCGCCACCGGTGTCTGAGCGTGTGCGCCGCCGTTTGCAGCGGGCGGGCCGCCGTTTTCACGCCAACGACAATATCGCCGATTTCATCGAAGACGGCGAAGTTGATCTATTGATCGATGAAGTTGCCGCGCAGATGCAGGCGGTGCTGCACAGCCTGGTGATTGACACCGACAGTGATCACAACACCCAGGACACCGCGCGCCGCATCGCCAAGATGTACGTCACCGAAGTGTTTCGCGGCCGTTTCTTCGCCGCACCCGCAGTCACCGAATTTCCGAACGCCGAACGGCTGAACGAGTTGATGATCGTCGGGCCGATCAATGTGCGAAGTGCATGCAGTCATCACTTCTGCCCCATCATCGGTCGCGTGTGGATCGGCCTGATGCCGAACGAACATTCCAACCTGATCGGTCTTTCCAAGTAT
Source organism: Nevskiaceae bacterium (assembly GCA_031277355.1). GTDB lineage: Bacteria > Pseudomonadota > Gammaproteobacteria > Steroidobacterales > Steroidobacteraceae > ZC4RG30. The sequence goes on from JAITMN010000126.1 coordinate 1,333, forward strand.
GTGCGCCTGACCGACTGGATCATGAGCCGCCCGCAGATTCAGGAAGAAGCGATCACGCAATTGGCTGAACTGCTGATGTCGAAGGTCAGTCCGGATGGCCTTGCGGTGGTGATGCAGGCCGATCACTTCTGCATGCATTGGCGCGGCGTGAAAGACGATCAGGCGCGGATGATCAACAGCGCGATGCGCGGCTCGTTCCTGAAGGATCACACGCTGCGGCGCGAATTCCTGTCGCTGATTCAATCTGATCACTAACCACCCCACCCAATCCCCCAAGGCAAGGCAGCCATCATGCTCGTCCGACTCCTCTACGCCAGCCGCGCAGCCCGCAAACCCGACCCCAAAACCATCTCGGCGATTCTGGCCGAGAGCCACAAGAAAAACGCCGCCAGCGGCGTCACCGGCGTGCTGTGCTTCAGCGACGATGTATTCCTGCAGGTGCTGGAAGGCGGCCGGGGTCCGGTGTGCGAAATCTACAACGCCATCGTGCGGGACGAGCGCCACACCCAGGTGCAGTTGCTGAGCTTCGAGGAAATCAGCGAGCGGCGCTTCGGCGGCTGGACCATGGGGCAGGTGCAGGCCAACCGCATCAATCCCTCGCTGCTGCTGAAGTATACGGAGAAGGCGGAACTGGACCCCTTTGCCGTGTCCGGGCGGGTGTCGATGGCGCTTTTGGAAGAATTGATTGCCACGGCATCGGTGATCGGCCGGCCTGTCTGAATTCTGCATTAAGTTATCTGCAAGGTATCTGGTAGACTCCGCCCGGTTCGCCGCCTTAAACTACCGTTCTCGTCTTTTTGTCACCTCGGGGGTTATCCATGAAACGTCTGTTAGGCCTCGGCATTGCCGTGGCAATCATCGCCACTTCCTCTGCAACCTGGGCCGCGGGCGCTCCGCCCTCACCCGAACAACAGGCCGCCGGCGACATTCAAACGCGCCAAGGTCTGTTCAAGGTGCTGGCTGCGCAGTTTGGCCCCGTCGGCGGCATGATGCGCAATCAGGTCCCCTTCGACGCTGCCGTCGTTGCGAAGAACGCTGCGCGACTCGAAACGCTGGCCGGCATCATTCCGGAGGTTTTCGCCAACGATACGTCCAAGTTCACCGCTACGCCGAGCAAGGCGCTGCCCGGTATCTGGAACGCTCAGGCCGATTTCAAGACCAAGGCTGATGGTCTGGCCACCGCCGCTGCCGCGTTGGCCGCCGCCGCCAAGGGTGGCGACCAAGCCGCTACGCTGAAGGCCGCTGCCGGAATTGGCACCGCCTGCGGTGCTTGCCACGACGCCTATCGGGCGAAGTAATCGCGCCATGCACCCTACCCCCGTAGGGTGCAGTGAACGCCGCCGATTCAAACCGGCGGCGTTTTTTTGTGCGCCCGGCATGGGCGCACTCCCCAACTGACCTGATTCAACTCACTCGTCGCGGGTAAAGAACGCGGCATACGCCGCCTGATCTTCCTCGTTCAGCAGTTTGGTGTGCTCGATCACGTCGCTCATCTCGCCGCTGACGAAGTCGAATTTGGCGGTCATGCCCAATTGCAGAAGACCGACAAAATCCTCGGGGGTCCAGTCCGCGAGACCCTCCGGCGAAATATCAGCCGAAACGGCCTCGGAACCTTTGAACTCCTTGCCCATCTGCAACATGCCCAGCCCGTTGCGCGGCGTGTGACATTCGCTGCAATGGCCCAGGGAGCGCGCCAGGTACGCGCCGCGCTGCACTTGCGGATCATCGGAAACCGCCGGCGGCGTGCCTTCAAGGATGTTGGCGAAGAAGTTCCAGCCGCCCATCAGCCAGCGGAATTGCCAAGCCGGCAGATCGTGCGCAGGCACTTCGTTGCGTTGAGGCGGCAGCGACATCACGTAAGCGGCCAGGTCCAGCACGTCTTCATCCGTCATGCCTCGGTAAGTGCGATACGGCATCGCCGGATAGAAGAAACCACCACGCGGGCTGCGGCCATACTTGACCGCCAGAATGAAGTCGCGGCCAGTCCAGCCGCCGACGCCGGTTTCCGGGTCGGGCGTGATGTTGGTGGCGTGGAAGGTGCCGCCCATCGGCGATTCGATTTCATAGCCGCCGATCGGTGCATCGGTGCCTTCGGGTTGATGGCAGGCGCCACAGCCGCCCGCGTTGAAGATATAAGCGCCGCGCGCGATGGCTTCCGGTCCGCTGGGAATTGCCGGATTACCGACCCACGGCGTGTGAAAAACCCAGTACAGCATGCCAAGCACGACGACGATGGCCGCCAGCAAAAATTTATTTTTGAACAATCGCGTGGGCAAATCCCCTGCGAGGCGTTTTTCCGACATCCCTTAACTCCTGTTGCCATTGGCCTGTTGGCCGGTTGCGACCGTACACCTGCGCGGATGCTATCATCCGCGCCCCTTTTATGACACGCGGGCCCGACGGCCCGGAGCGCAAGCACAGTGAAGACCGATGCAGCGATGGCGGAAATCCTCAAGCGCGAGGGCGTGAAGTACCTGTTTGGCTATCCGCGCAATGCGCTGCTCGACGCGGCGGCAAAGAAAGACATCCGCACGATCATCGTTCGCCAGGAACGCACCGGCCTGCACATGGCCGATGCCGTATCGCGTCTCACTCGCGGCCAGACCATCGGCGCGTTCTGCATGCAGCATGGCCCCGGCTCCGAGAACGCCTACGGCGGCGTTGCGCAGGCGTATGCAGACTCCGTGCCCATTCTCGTCGTGCCGCAGGGCTATGCGCGCAAGAACATGTACCTGCCCTACAACTACAACTCCACGATACAGATGCGCGGCATCGCGAAGCACTGCGAGCCGGTGCTGATCGGAGCCGAAGCGCCCAATGTGCTGCGCCGCGCGTTCACGCAACTGCGTAATGGCCGTCCGCAGCCGGTGGTGGTGGAAGTGCCGCTCGACGTGTTCAACGACGAGGTGCCTGAACCGCTGGACTACACGCCGGTGTACGCTTCCAAATCCGCGCCTGATCCCGACTCCGTGGTGAAGGCGGCGAAGATTCTCGCCGATGCGAAGCGTCTGGTGATTCACGCCGGTCAGGGCGTGCACTGGGCCAATGCCTACGCTGAACTGCAAGAGTTGGCCGAGTTGCTGGGCGCACCGGTCAGCACGTCGCTGCCGGGCAAGAGTGCGTTCAACGAGCGTCATCCGTTGTCGCTGGGCTCCGGTGGTCATGGCATCAACGGTCAGGTGTGGAAGTTCGTGTCATCGGCCGATGTGATCTTCGGCATCGGCTGCTCCTTCACCGAAAGCAGCTTTGCCATTCAGTTTCCGCAGGCCAGCGCCGAGCGGCGCTACATTCATTCCACCATCGACCCGGTGGACTTCAACAAGACGATCCGTTCGGAAATCGGCCTGATCGGCGATGCGAAGCTGGTGCTGAAGGCGTTGATCGCCGAACTGCGCAAGAGCATCTCCGCCAATCGCGATGCGACGAAGGTGGCCGCTGAAATCAAGGCCATTGAAGCCGAGTGGATCAAGCTGTGGCTGCCCAAGAGCAACAGCGATGCGAGTCCGTTGTCGCCGTACCGCGTGCTGCGCGACCTGCAAGCCACGGTGGACATCGACAACACCATCATCACGCACGATGCCGGCTCGCCGCGCGATCAACTGGTGCCGTTCTGGAAGTCCACCACGCCGCTGTCTTACATCGGCTGGGG
>JAITMN010000178.1 GCA_031277355.1 Nevskiaceae bacterium
CCGCGCTGATGGCCGATCGCGATGCGCGCAGCATCACCGGCCCGACCACGCGACTGTCTCTGCCCAGCACCGCGCGGCCCGCAGCGCCGGTGATTCATTCGGTGATTCCACTGTTTCGCTGGGAGGAGGGCACAGAGCCGGATCAACCCTTTGCGCGGCGTCGCCGCCGTCGCGCGGGCCTGCGCATCTATCTTCAGCGTCCGTGGTACAGCTCGGGAGAAGGCGAGCGTTTGGGCATCCTCATCAGCAGCAACGAGGCGGCGGCGATGCACGTCAGCCAGTGGGGCGCCGATCCGATGTGGGTTCAGAAAGGCCCGGAAAAACGCAATGGCCTGCTGATCGAAGACCTGTTTTCTGCGGCCGGCCTTGACCACGAACCCGGCACCGATCCGCGTGTCATGACGGGAACGGCGAAGCTGGCCGAGTCGGGCATCGAGGTTTCTGTTCTCGGTTATCTGCCCGAATACCAACCCTCGCGCGGGATGTGGTTTGTCGATGTGGCGTTTGTTCCGCAGTCTGCGTACTGGCCCTTCGTGCGTTTGGCGGTGGCGCGTTATCAGCCGGATTCACTGACCGGCCTTGAACTTTCGCAGACAGTGACCTGCGATTTTGCACAGCTCACGCCCGAGCGCATGGCCACGGTTTCGCGGCCCGACGAGAACACGGTGCGTATCGTCGTCAGTGGTCCGATTGGCCTGCGCGCAAGATTGGGCAGAGGTGCGGCTCCCGATGCGCAACTGGCCGAGCAGATTCGTTTGAATCATCGCGTGCTCGCCAAGCTCGAACGCCGCGACCCGGCCATCGACAGCGATCTGGGCTGGGAGGCTGTGCGCATCACGGAACTTGCGCCTGCCGGCATCGACGACAACGCCATCCTCGCATGGCTGGGTCAACTCGACCTGATCGAACCGATGGCCCCGGCTCGCCCCGGACAAGACGCGCAATGGCGCGTGACGATAGAGGAGTGGGAAGGCATCGAAGCCGATCCGCAGCCCTTCGATCCCGCCGGGCCGCTGCCCACGGCCTGGCGGCTGACCTATGCGGATCGCCTCGCGTTATGATTCGCGGCCCCGCTATCGAATAACGAGACCCACATGGGCTATGAGTTCAACCCCCAGTCACAGCGCTTCGACGTTCCCAATCCCCATCGAGTGGAAAATCTGTTCCTCGCCGTCGGCGCGGTGCTGATGATTGCCAGTGGCTTCACGAGCCTCTTCATTGCCCGCACGCGCATGTCGCATCCCGACAATGTTGCAGGCTGGGCGGCGCTTGGGGCCGCAGTGCTCACCTTGTTTGCCGGTTTCACGCTGGTGGCCTGGATTCTCTGGCAACTGCGTTTTTATTTTGGCCGCGATCAACCCAGCTCACTGGCGCCGAACATGAGCCCGACGCAAACCGGTGGCTCCAAAGAGGCGCAGGCAATCACCGAAACGATGCGGCAGAACGCATTCCACTACCCTGTGCCGGTCAGTGGCATCGATCAATTGCTCTACACCTGGATGCCGGACCTGATCTTCTCGCCGCTGCCGCTACAGGACATCGCGCGGGTGCAGTTTCGCAATCTGCTCGCGTTTGCGGCGATTCTGGTCAGTGCGCTGATCGCGGTATTCGGCGTTTCCAATCCGGGGCAGCGCCCGATCGTGTTCATGCTCTATTGCATCATGGGTATATGGATTCTGCTGCGCGCGCTGCGCGGCGGCGCCACCCAGATCAGCGTGTTCTCGCTCATCGTGCTTTCGGTCATGGCGGTGGTCGGGCCGGTGCTGATGCAGACCCTGCTGCCGGCAAATCTGCCCTTGCCGGTGGAGATGAATTGGGCGGCGCTTGCTGCGCTGGTGGTTCTGGGCGGCATCGTTGCCACAACGCTGCTGTTGTTCTCCGTGCTGGCGCAGACACTGCGTCCCACAACGATCTCGATGACCAATCATCTGGAGGTCGTGTCGTTCAATGGCGCACCCAACCAGATTTCGCTGCACTTTGCCCGCGCGTTGCAGGAATTGTGGTTCGAGAAGATTCCCAACCGGCGCTACATCGACGTGCCGCCGCAACTGACCGGCTCACGCGGCATGTTCGTTGGCGAGATGCTGGAAGAATCGCAGCCGGTGCCGACGGAAAGCAGCGCACTGACCCTTTCGTACTGCCTCAGTGCGCGGGAGTATCGCCATCTCATCGCCGTCACCTCGCTGGCGCTGCTGCTCATTGCAGGCTCATCGGCCATGACGCTGCTGGCCATCTGGCGCTGGCCGGCCGGCGCATTTGATCTCGTTGCAGGTTCCGGCCTGAGTTTCCTGCTGGCGCTATTCTGCCTGGGGTCGAGCCGGCGTCTGTGGCGTCGATTCCGCTTCACGTCGCGTCTGTACTGGCTTGAACTGCAGGGCAACTTCCAGGAGTCCAATGTCGACTACGGCAATCTGTTGCAGGGCTTCAGGAGCCAGAAAACCGTCACTTCCGTGGAAGACATGACGCTGCGGCTGTGGGTTGCCGATGTCGATTCGATTTACTACGGGCACGACAGCAAGCGCTACATGGTTGGCATGGCCGGCAACTCTGCCGAGTCGGATCGGCTCGGGCTGCATCTTGCGGAGTTTGCGCGCAGCCAGTCCGTCATCGTCTCGCCAACGAGCGCACGCGACGCCGAGCGCGTCAGTCAGATTTCGGGCATGAATCAGGGCAGTGCGCTGCCAGATTCCAAAGCAACCATCGTGCCGTTGCCAGCAGAGGCTTCACGGGGGATGTGAGTGATGAGCGCCGAGTCTGCTGCCGGCTTGATTCAAGTCAAGGTCGATGATGTTTCGCAATTGTTCAATACGCTTGATCCCGCGCCGTTCCGTGAACGTGATCTTGATAAAGACGCTGAGGAATTCATCGTCGGCTGGGCACGGGAATTGCCGCAGCGCCAGCCGATCCACATCGACATCCATGTTCGGGATGTACCCAGCCAGAAGCTCACGCCCTCCCAGACCCGGGAAGCATTGAACAGCTACTTCGCCTATCGCGAGGGCGGCATTTCCAAAGACCTGAAAGCGCTGTTTCGCGTGGGACGGCAGTCGCTGGTCATTGGTCTGAGTGTGCTTGCGATTTGCATTGTTCTCAGCCACGCGGCGAAGTCACTCTTTGGCGACGGAGATCTGGGCAGCTACATGGATGAAGGGTTGATCATCATGGGCTGGGTCGCCAACTGGAAGCCGATAGAGATTTTTCTGTACGACTGGTGGCCGCTGGCACAGCGGCGCAGGCTTTACAGGCGTCTGAGCGAGGCGCAGGTGCAGGTGCGCGGCAGGCAGTGAGCCGCGGTCAGGGTTCGTCGTCTTCGTTCTTGCTCCCCAGCGCCGACAGTCCGCCCATCATGATCGCAAGCGCCTTCAAGCCGTATTGCATGTCCGTCAGTGAATACACCGGCTGCGACTTCTTCGGCTGCAACTGGTCATCGCTGACGGCGGTCTTCTTCACCGCAGTGATCTGATAGATCGCGGTGGGTTGATCTTCGTCGGTCATGTAGGCGTCGATGCGCAGCACGCCATGATCTTCGGGCAGATAGTAAGGGTGCGAGAAGTTGATTCCCTTGGGCATGTCCTTGCTGGTGTAAACGATGAGCTTGCGCAACTTGTAATTTTTCACCTGCGCCGGCGACTTCGGCGTGTACACGGAAATCGTGCAGGGATAGCCTGCCACCGTTTCCGTCTTTCCCGTTCGCTCGATGGCAAAGGCATCGGAAGTGATGAGCTTGTCTTTCGAGAACAGGCTGTCGAGGTCTTGCGAGGGTTTGTAGTTGGCGGTGATCACCTCGCTGGGCATCACCAGCGAGCCCATGTAGAGGATTCCCTGATCCGAATCCGAGTTGTGGTAGTTGTAGAGTTCGTAGCCCACGCCTTTGGCGTGAGCAAGCGTGGCGTTGCCTTTGACGTAAAGCGTGCCCTTGGGCGGCAGGATCATCAGCGCCATGCCCAACAGCGGCTCTTTCTGCAGTGTGGCCTGCATGCGCGCCAAATCCGCCGGCGGGATTTTCTTGTAAAGCTCGGCCACCTGCTCGGCGCGGTTGTTCTTCGTGTAGTCGATGCCTTCCGAAAGCACGCTGATGTCCACACCGGCAATCGTGACCAGCGTGGTCAGCACGCCTTCGAAGTCGGTATTCGATTGCGCGTTGCCACGCTGCACGGGCACGGCGCACAACGTCAGTGCCATGAGGGTCAAGCCGAGAGATTTGATGATCGACATATCGAAGTGCTCATTTCGCATAAGGATGAACTTGACCCATCATCTCGCGACCATCGAGACTTGCGGAAGCTGTCTGTGATGCGCAACAGTTGAAGTAAACATATGCTGTCGCAGGTTAGCATCGAACACCACGTCAGCTCGAACGAGAATCCGCCCATGCACACTTCGCGCTCATTCGCCGCCGCTGTCTGCGTTACCACGCTGCTGCTCACCGCCTGCGCCCGCGACGCCGCACCGCCCGATGCGGCCGCCGCCAGCGTCGACCCACTGAGCATCCACCGTCAGGCGCTGACGCTCGACACCCACCTCGACACGCCGATGTGGCTTTCCGTGGAAGGCTGGCGCATCGAAGACCGGCACAGCGTTGCCGACGATGGTTCGCAGGTAGACCTGCCGCGCATCGAAGACGGCGCGCTCGACGGCGGCTTCTGGGCCACCTACATCCCGCAGGGCCCGCTGACGCCGGAGGGCCGCGCGGCGGCATTGCAAGCGGGCCTCACGCGCATCGGCGAAATTCGCACGATGGTGGAAACGCATCCCGATCGTTTCGCATTGGCGCTGCAAGCCGAAGATGCCGCACGCATCGCCGCGACCGGACGCCACTTCGTGTTCCTCAGCATGGAAAACGGTTACCCGCTCGGGCTTGAGCCGGTCGCGTTGCTGGCGCGCTTTTATGATCTGGGATTGCGCATGGCTTCGCCGGTGCATTTTCTCAACAACGATCTGGCGACCTCGTCCACTGATGCGAATGCTGCCGGGTTGCCGGGGCTGACGCCGCTGGGCGAACAGTGGGTGGCTGAGGCCAATCGTCTGGGGATTCTGATCGACGCCTCGCATGCCTCCGATGCCGCGCTCGACAAGATGCTGGAGCTTTCGCGTGCGCCGATCATTCTTTCGCACTCCGGCGCGCGCGCTGTGTTCGATCATCCGCGCAATCTCGACGACGAACATCTGCGGCGCGTGGCCGATAGTGGCGGTGTGATTCAGGTCACTGCGTACAGCGACTATCTGATCGCCAATGCGCCCAATGCCGAGCGCCAGGCCGCGATTCGTGATGCACGCGCGGGTGCGTCGCGCACGCTGGAAGGGCGTCGCGCGCAACAGGCGAAGCTGCGCGAGGTCGACGCGCGTTATCCGGCAAACCGCGCGAGCATCGATGATTTCATCAATCACCTGCTGCATGTGATCCGCGTCGCCGGCGTGGATCACGCGGGCATTGGCCTGGACTTCGATGGCGGCGGCGGCGTCACCGGGCTTGACGAGGCCAGCGATTACCCGCGCATCACTGAGCGCCTGCTCGCCGAAGGCTATTCGCGCGAAGACGTGGAGAAAATCTGGGGCGGCAACGCGCTGCGTGTGCTGGCGCAGGCGCAGCAATTGGCGGGGCCTGCGCAGCGCTGAGCGCGGAGCGCTGAGGCGGGCAGCGGGGTCCATCCCCGCCTATTCCTCCGGCATGGCCTTCTCAAGTCGGCACCGCATCCGGCTCTTCAGGCATATATTTCTACATCAATCTGTAGTCAAATGATGTAGATTTTCGGCTCCATGAAGGAGATTGGCTTGAGGGAATTCGACTATACAGACGCCCCCAAGGCCCTGCTGACGCCGAACATCGTCGCCATGCTCACCAGCATCCACGAACACCGGGGCAAGCAGGCGCTATTCATTGCCTCTCACGCCGACACGCTGGCGACGTTGATGGAAGTGGCGAAAATTCAAAGCACCGGGGCATCCAACCGCATCGAAGGCATCCACACCACCGATAAACGTCTGGCCGAACTGGTGCGCGACAAAGCCACGCCCCGCAATCGCACGGAACAGGAAATCGCGGGCTATCGTGATGTGCTGGCCACGATTCACGAAAGCCACGACTACATAGAGCCACGCCCCAACATCATCCTGCAACTGCACAAGCAACTTTATTCGTTCGCGCAAAACGCGATCGGTGGCTCATGGAAGAACGCGGACAACTTCATTTCCGAAACCGATTCGGCGGGCAGGAAAATCGTGCGCTTCCAGCCCACTCCCGCCTGGATGACCGCTGCGGCAATGGATGGCCTGTGCCGTTCCTTCAACGAAGCCCTGCAAAACAACGAACACGATCCGCTGTTGCTGATACCGATGTTCGTTTTCGATTTTCTGTGTATTCACCCTTTCACCGATGGTAACGGGCGCATGAGCCGCTTGCTCACGTTGCTGCTGCTCTATCGCGCAGGTTATCTGGTCGGCAAATACATCAGCCTGGAAAAATTGATTGAAAACAGCAAGGACACATACTACGAAGCATTGCAGGCCAGTTCCATCCTCTGGCATGAGAACCGCAGCGACTATCGGCCTTTCATTGGCTACATGCTCGGCATCGTGCAGAAAGCCTGCAACGAGTTCGAGGATCGGGTTCAGCACATACATTCTCGCCGCATGTCCAAGCCCGAGCGTATCAAGGCCGTGATCGATGGCAGGATTGGTACGCTATCGAAAAAACAGATCATGGAAGCCTGCCCCGACATCAGCAAAATCACCGTGGAACGCACGTTGGCAGCGTTGGTGAAATCCGGCGACTTGGTTCTGATCGGTGCGGGGCGGGCGGCGCGGTACGGGAAGGTGGACCGTGCCGCGCAGCCTGACTGAAATGCGACGCCGTGCTTACGGTGTCGCAGCCTGCTCAATGCGAACCAACAGTTCCAACTGACGGCGAATCTTCCGGAAACGGCGCGCTTGGCTGCTACCCAGTGGTGGCAGCAGATCATCGAGGCGGCCTTCGTCGCGATCCAGAAATCGCAGTAGCGCCTCGATGAAATCGCTGGCCGTGATGTGGCTGGAATTGGCGCCGATGGATATACACAGCGCCTCGAAGAATGCCCGGATATCCTCAGGCAGCGGGCATAGCGCGTGCAGCGCATCGACATTTTCGGGCAGTCTCTGGCCCGCAGCCAACGCCTGCGCGACGGCAACGAGAATGGCTGAGCGCAGCGAATCGGGCAGATCGCAGGTCTTCCCTGCGGCCAGATCGTCGAGGGCGTCATCGGACCCTGGGGGCGGCGGAGAGCTGACGAAGGGAGCGGTCTCCATGCAAAAGTTCCGTCGAGGGCCTTCGGCTAATTCCGCAGACAAGCGCAAAAACATCGGACTCGGCAAGTCAAAGGACCGATGACGAGCTTGCCCCGCGCCGCCCCAACCTTCCGCGAGCATGTGCGGCACGGCGATGGTGTCGGGCAGTCCTTGCACCTTGTCGGCATCGGCGCGCTGCGCCACCAGAACCAGACTGGTGTGAGCGCTGACGAGTTGGTACTTCACGGCCAGATCGCGCGCAGCCTCTTCAGGCAGCGCCGACAGACGCCGCGCGGCGGCGAGTCGTGGCAATACATCGCCGACAGGCGGCGCGGCCAGCGGCAGCGTGAGCATGGCGTGCGCGTCGTTGCTGGCCTTGTTGCCAACTTCGTTGCCAATGATCGTGACGATCACCGGCGATGCGGGCCGTGTGCGAAATCCCGCAAGCAAATGAATGGTGTCGTTGGGAAACACGGCGGTGGGCAGTGGCGCAGTCCACTCCGGCGTCGTTGACCAGTCGATGTTTTCGATGCGGCGAGGCATGGAACGCAGACGGCCAAACATCCGCAGCATTGCCGGTTCCACCTGTTCACCGGCGGCAACGAAGTCGCAAGCCCCGCCGGTGTGTTCGCTCACCTTGCGCGCCAGCGCCTCGTTCGGCGCAGCGCCGATGGCGATGACGAACAGGCGATGACCGGAGCGTTTGGCAAGCGCGACGACGTCATCAACATTGTACACCTCGCCATCGGTAATCAACACCAGATCAGCCGCAGCGCCCTTGGGCACCGGGATCGCAAGCGTTGCCGTGATCGCTTCGGCCATGTTCGTGCCGCCCATGTCGGCGTTCATCCGTTGCACGATCCGCGTGACGGGCTTGATGGAATGTGCATCCCCCGGTTCCAGCCCTTCGGTGACGTGCTCCACGTCTGAGCCAAAGCGCGTGAGGCTGACGCGGTCGGTGTCATGCAGTCCAGCGAGCATCTGCACCAGCGCGCGTTTGGCCGCTTCGATGCTGTCGCCGGCCATCGAGCCGGAGCAGTCGAGCAGCAGTTTCAGCGTCAGCGGGCGATTGTCGGCTTCAGTGGCGGGCAGCGCGGCGCTGGCAAGGGCGACGAAGCCTTCGCCATCGGGCGCAATCATCGTGCTGGCCGGCAGTTCAACGTGATCCACGATCAGCACGGCATCGCGGTCGAGCAGGCTTTCATTGCCGAGCGTTACGGTGAGACCGTTGGCGTTTGGCGTGGCCGTGATCGCATGAGAAGGGGAGGTGACGCGAGCCGCGTCGGTGATATCGGCAATGTCCACGCGCAGCGTGAATGGATATTCGATCAGCAGGTCTGCGCCGGGAATGGCCGGCCCTTGCAACTGCGCGTCGGCGGGATTGCCATAGCGCGGCGCGATCACCGTGGGCAGATTCAATCGCACCTGCGTGCGATGCGCGCGCAGCAGTTCCACATAGCGATAGCGCACCACCGCGTCTTCGCCGGGCTTGAGATTGGCCACGTTCACCGTGTACAGCCCATTGCCGTTATCCACCAGCAGCGCGGCGGAGTCGCCTTCGTCGATGGCGTTTTCGTACTTGCGTTCGGCTTGCTGGCGGCCAAAGGCGGTGGCGACGTGCTTCGTGCCGTTCAACTCCATCTCGAAGGCCAGCAGCACGGCATGCAGCGGCGTGGGGAAGGTGTAGACGGTTTCGATCACGTGGCTCGATGTGTTGCGGTAATGCTGTTCGACGGTCAGTTCAAACAGCAGACCATTCAGACGGCCCGTGGCCGATACGCCGGTCAACGGAACACGTTCGCCTTCGATGGTGCGCAGGCAGGGGTGCGTTTCAATGCTCATGAAGAAGAATCCTTGTCGGTTGAAGCCCGCGCGTCGGTTGCATCCTCGCGGCGGGAGAGTTGTTGCAGGTGGCGTTGCCACACATCGAGCACATCGCGCGCCAGTGCGCGCACCTGCTGGCTCGAAAGGTTGGCGATGCCGGGGTCGATGGTCAGCGCAAGGCCGGGGGCCAGATGCACCTGGCTTTGGACGCAGATCGTGCCGGGGGCAGGGCCGGCGTGCGGCGCAGGCTCAGGCCCGTCCAGCAGCCGGGCGATCTGATCCAGCGAATGACCCTGCTCGGTGAGTTCACGGATGCGCAGCAACCGGGAAAGGTGCTGCCAGCCGTAATGCGCCGCGCGAGTCTCGCCCACGGGACGGTCCACCAGCCCAAGCTGGATGTAGTACCGGATGGTGCGTCGCGGCAGGCCGCTGAGGGCGGCCAGTTCGTCGGCGGACCAGGTTTGGTCCCTTGAAGGAGGGTCTTGCGGGTGCATGGCGTATTTATGCCACTAATTACTGTCGTAATAAAGTGGCATAAATGGCAGCGATGTCATTGCCGCCGATCTGAAGCCGCCCCCTGCGCCAACCGGGGGTGATCGATCCTCAAAACCGTTGCTTGGTCTCCAGCAGCAATTGCACCTTGCTGATCGACGGATCACCGTCGAGCGGGAAGGCCAGATCGACGTGGATGATGTTGCCCAGTCCCGAACGGCTGTTGCCGATGCGCAGACCGATGCCGATGTCCTTGAGCCAGCCCTGGCTCGGCGTGTTGACCGGGGTCGAACCCCAGGTGCGGCCGATGTCGAAGAACATCGCGCCGCCGATGCGGAACAGCCGCAGCGGATACCAGTTGGTGAAGTAGCGTTCTTCCATCGTCAGCAGCGCGCTCGACTGCCCGCCCTGGTAGCGCAGCGGATAACCGCGCAGGCCGTTGTCGCCGCCCAGCAGAATGGGGTTGTCCAGATCAAGGTTGTGGCCCGCCGCTGTGGTCAGCGTGGCGAAGAACAGGCGTTGCTCCGACTGCCTGTTGTAGTAACGCACATCCGCACCGAGCACGGTGTTGCGCAGCGTGCCGTTTTCCAGCCGGCCGTTGAGACTGCTGCTCACGATCAGCGTCGAGCTTTCGGACTGACCAAAGCCACGGCCGGCGGTGGCCGAGAACAGCAGCGCGCTGCGATCCGAGCCCAGCGCCGAGTCTGCCCAGCCCAGCCGTGCGCTGAGGCGCGTGCCGAGATAGAAGTCTTCGGTGCGCCCGATCTGGTCGTGATTGCGATAGCGGGCGAAGTCGTCCTGAATCAACTCGAAGCCGATCCACGGATACAGCAGCTTGCGATCCTCCGGCAGCAGCGTGGGGGCGGCTCCGCCGGGGGCGGCGCTGAACTGCCGTTCGTCGTAGGTGAGGCCCGTGGTCCAGCGCCGTGCCCAGCCGTCGTCGAGGCCGCGCGACCCGCCCCAGTAGGCTTGGCTGAATTTCTGGCGCTCGCGAAACTGGGCGACGGTTTGTCCCAGGTCGTAGAAGGATTCGATACGGTCGTCGTCGAGCGCCGATACGCCTGCGGCCCAGCGGGTGTCGAGCGCATAGAACGGGCGATCGAGCCAGAAGCTGCGCTGATAGCCGTCGCTGTTGTTGGCGTACCGGACGTCCAGATCGGCCCAGGTGCCCAGCAGATGCGGGTCCCTGAAGCGCAGCAGCGTGGTGTCGCGATCGATGCCGGTTTTCCGCGACAGCGACAGCTCGCTGCCGGTGCCGAGGATGTTCTGTTCCTCGATCTCGAAGCCATAGGTGTTCTTGCCGCCACGACGACCGAAGGAGACGCCGGGGTTGAGCGTCCAGACATCGCGCGTGACCACGGCGATATCCACCTTGCCGTCGTGGTACGCCACCGGTGTCACCGAGGCGTCAAACAGAAAGCGATTGCGGCGCAGGATGCGTTCGGATTCGATCAGCAGCCGCTGCGAGAAGCGATCACCGCTCTTGAACAGCAACTGCTGCTCGATCACATGGGGCTGGGTCTTGATGTGCAGCCGGTTGGCGAGCCGGTACAGCCCGTTGTTCTCTTCCGGGGTGTCGGTGTCGAAGATGTTCTGCGGATCGATGATGATCTGGCCGATCACCGCGCCGGATTGCTCCAACTGCGCGGCATCGGGAATTTGCGCAGCCGAGGCAAGGCAATACGACAGCATCAGCAGCAGTGCGAGGCCGCTTCGTCGAGCACAGCAAGATCGCGGCACCGTGTCCCCGCCCGTGAGTTTCAATCGTCACGGTTGGACGCGGTGCGCGCCGTGGATCAATCGCTGCGCTGCGGCCGTGGGAACCACGCAATGCGATCGCCCCTGAACGGCCCGACCCAGATGTTGTCGTCCACCTCGATCGCGCTGCTCACGCCCTGAAACGGCGCTGTGCCATCCACCTCGCGCAGCTTCGTGATCGCCAGCGTATCCGGATCGGCCACCGCCACCGTCCAGCCATCGAGGTTTTCCGGCCCTTCACGGCGTGGCACGAACTTCTGGCCGGCCACGAGCAGTTTGCCGTCGCGCGTCCAGCGCAGATTGTCCGGCGCGAAATCCACCGGCACGCTGCGGCGGGTCACCGTGTTGCCGCTGCGCTCGAAGCGCACCAGATCGCGCGTGCCCCACGCGGCCACATACATCACGCGGCCGCCATCGGCCAGCAAAATGCCATTGGCGCCCGACAACTCCGTGCCGGCAATCGGCGTCACCGCCTGACCCGGATGCCATTCGAGCAGCCCGCCGGTGATCTCGCGGTCGAACACCGCGCCGATGCCGCCCTTGCTCGGCACGTAGAACAGCGTGGCGATGAAGCCGCCGTCGGGCAGCGAGTCGAGCGAATTGATCGACGTGTCGGGCGGCATCAGCACGCAGCCCTGCCAGGTGAGCGCGGGTTTGTCGCCGGCGGTGTTCAGATGGAAAAACTCCACGGCTTCGCGGCCACCGTGATTGACGACGAGAAACTCCTTGCCATCGCCGTTCTGCGCGACGCGCAGCGCGATGCCATGCGCGTTGAACACGGCCGGATCGGGGGGCGTCGTGCAGTCGGCAAAGCGCGCGGCGTCGTGCGCGACGCGGGCATCGGCCTTCGGGAACAGCACTTCGGCCTGATGCGCCTGCGAGTCGATCAGTACCAGCGTGCCGGGACGATTTTCCCCGCCCAGTCCGCTGCCCAGCAGCCAGCGGCTCTCGTCGATGCGCAGCAGGTCTTCCACGGCTTCCAACCCGCAGATGTACTGCATGTCGCCGTTGGGTTCGCAGCCGGCAGCGGCCGGTGGCGCGGCCGATTGCGCCGCCGGAGCGCTGCCCTGTCCGCCGCCCGAACAGGCTGCGAGCGCCACGCCCGCACCCAGCATCGCGCCGCCGATTCGCAATAAGCCATCGAGCCGGTTTTTCACACGCATCACGCCATCTCCCCGAAGATTCTTGTCGCCGAAAAATAGACCGCAGCCGCGTAGCAGTCTAGGCTAGTGGGTGGGAAAGTCACTCCCGAAGCCTGCATCAAGATCAGGACGGCGCACATGGATGGACGCAGAGAAACATCGCAATGGCCAGAGCTTTTCAAGACCGTGGGAGGCCCTGTCGGGGCGTTGCTCACGTTCACCGCAGCCTATGCGGTGCTGGTCGCCGCCGGATTGTTGCTGAAGGAACAGCCCAGTGATCTGACGATTGTCTGGCCCGCGGCGGGCCTGTTGATGTTCGTGCTGTGGTTCACGCGGCTGTCGCTGTGGCCGGTCATCATCGGCTTGCAGTGCGTGGTCGAGTGGTCGCTGTCTTATGTGATTCCGGGCGGAGTCGCCACGAGTTGGGGGCTGCTGCTGATCGCAGCCAATGCCGTGGGCGCAGTGGTCGCGGCGATGCTGTTGCGGCGCTGGCTCGCCGCGCCGCAACGATTCCGCGTGCGGCGCACGTTGCAATTCATCGGCGCCAGCGCCATCGGCATGCTGGTCGGCGCATTGGTGGGCGCGTTCGGCGCGATGCAGTGGACGCCCGAGCACGACTATGTGCGTGAGTTGCAGCTTTGGTGGGCAGGCAGTTGGCTGGGCGCGTTGACCATCGTGCCGGTGGCGTATTCCTGGGTCGGGCCGCTGCGCAAGCTCTACGAACGACAGACGCTGAAATCCGCGCCGGAGTTGTTGCTGATCGCGGCGATATTGCTGGCGGCCACGGTGTGGGTGTTTCTCACGCCGGTCGACAACATCGCGTCGATTCTGCAAATGCCGGTGATCCTCGCCGCCGTGCTGACGGTGGCTGCATTTCGTTTGCCGCAGCGCTGGTCCCGGTTGCTCGCCGCCGCCACGATCTTTGTCGCTGCCGGTATCACGGCCTATGGCGTGGGGCCTTATACCGCAGGCGATCCGTTCGAGCAGTTGATCGAATTGCAGACCTTCCTCGCCACGTTGATGTTGACCGCCGCATTGCTGGGCACCGCCGTTGCCGATCTGCACATGGCGCTACAGCAGTTGGGCGACAGCGAGGAGCGCTATCGCAACTTCGTTCAGCACAGCAATGAAGCGGTGTGGCGCATCGAACTGGATAAACCCATGCCCACGGCAATGCCGCTGGAAGCGCAGCTTGATTGGCTGCACAGCCATGCCTACGTCGCCGAGTGCAATGTGGCCTTCAGCCGGTTGGAGCGATCCGACGCCAAGCCGCCGCTGGCGTGGAAATCCGATGTGCCCTGGCATGCGATCTACCGGCAACATCTGGAACAGGCCGCGTTGCAGCGCTATTCGATGGACGGACTGCAATTCACCGTCGATATCGAAGCGCGCACGCATACCTTTCTGACGGCGTTCCCCGGGTTCGTGGAAGCCGGATGCCTGCAACGTGTCTGGGGTGTGGCGCGCGACGTCACCGACCTGATCGACTTGCAGGCGCGCTTGCAGCGTGAGCAGGACCGGCTGCGCGTCTACGCGCGGCAGTTGGTGAACGCGGAGGAAAAAGCGCGTCGTGCGGCGGCGGTGGACCTGCACGATGGCATCGGTCAGTCGCTGGTGACGATGAGCATGACGCTGGAAGCCGCGCGCACGCAGTCGCAGCCGCCGGTGCGATTGCTGCTCGATGACGTGCGTGCGTTGCTGCGCGATGTGCAGGAGCGCACGCGCAACATGATCGCCGATCTGTCGCCGCCGGGGTTGTATGAGCTGGGTCTGGAACCGGCGCTGCAATGGCTGGCCGTGTATGTGCGCATGCACGATTGGTTGCAGGTGGAACTGGATGCGCGACTGCGCGAGGACGCCATCCCGATTGAAATGCGCGTGCTGGTGTTCAAGCTGGTGCGCGAACTGCTGCGCAATGTGGCCAAGCACGCCGGCGTCAGCGCCGCGCGTGTGCAGGTGCGCGGGGATCGCGAGCGCATCAGCGTGGAAGTGCGCGATGAGGGCAAGGG
>JAITMN010000183.1 GCA_031277355.1 Nevskiaceae bacterium
TGGCCGATGCGTGGGCGCAGCGCGAGAAAGAGCGCTGAAGCGCAAGCGCTGACGAACCGCGCCTTGCCGCGCTCAGCCTCCGGCAACCGGCGGCAACTGATCCCCCGGCACCCAGAACCCATGCACCTGCGGCGCCGCGCGATACGGCAGCTTGATCGTTGCAATCGCGCCTTCGCTCATGTGCTGCGCATCGACCACCACCAGATCAGAGCGCCCGCTCTCTTTATTCCGCGACACCACACCGACCAGATAGCCATCGCCTTCGGCCGCACCCTTGCGACGCGGCACGAAGCACATCTCCGACGCCGAAGCATCCGGCCCCGGATTGAATAGATCGGTCTTGCCGGTCTGATGATCAAAGCGCAGCCAACCCCTGCCCTCCGGCCCGCCGCCCATTAAAAAGCCATAGCGATACGGGACGGTGTGATAGCGATCATCCTGCCGCGCCAGCGCGCCGGTGTATTCGGGGTACATCACCTTCATGTCGAACTGACCGGGCTTCTTCTTCGAGGTGTCGAAGCTGAAGCGGCGAACCCGGCCCGTGGCCTTCGCCGCATCGTAGGGTTCATGCAGATTGGGAAAGAACGGGAATTGATTGGCGTCGCCGCCGTCCATGTCCACATAAGCAGTGTTGCCATCGCTCCATGCGCCCATTACATGCGTACACATGGTCTGCGGGCCCTTCGCCCACTGGATGTCCTTGCCATCGCCGCCGCGACGCATCACGCCAAGGTAGGTGTCTTTCGTCGAGTCCCAGCCCCAATGCAGGCCGCCTTCGCGCATCTTCTCATCACCCAGATACGCCAGCGGATACACCAGAAAGATCACATGCTTTTCGGTGATCGCGTAATCGTGAATCTCGCTGGTGTAAGGAGCCTTCACCCAGGCCGACCATATCGTGCGACCGGCAGGATCAATCTCGAACACATGGATATCGCTGCTGCCCAATCCCCTGGCCTCATAGCCAAAGGCCAGCAGATTGCCGGTGTGCGAGTCGTTCTTCGGATGCGCGGTGAAGGTGTCGCCTTCCAGCTTGCCATCGAAACGATAGTCGCCGTCGAGCGTTTCCAGCGTGTGCGGATCAAGCGCAGCGGGCATCGAGTCTTCCTTCATCGCCAGCACGCGGCCGTTGTGATACCAGACCTGCGTGTTCTGCGTGGCGCGACTCTTGCCGCGCACCGAAGGATCATCGGTGTAGGGGTTGCGATAAACGCCATACAGCGAGCGCCGCGCCGCATGCTGCGCCTTCCAGCGCTCGTTCTTCACCCAGCGGCTGAGGTAATCCACATGGCCGTTGCTGATGCGGAACATCGAGGCATGGCCCTCGCCGTCGAAGGCGATGTCGTAGTCCAGAGCGGTGGGCTTGGGGTACTGCGGATCGGGACCGACGCGGTAGAACGCGCCGTTGAGGTCTGCGGGTAACTTGCCATCGACTTCGCAGTCGTACAGCGTGTGCTCGGAGCGGTTCACATTGCCCGACATCGGGCTGCCGGGCATGGCCGCCGAGCCGCCAGCGCCGAACTTGCCCCGCTCGGTGGGGAATTGCACTTCGGCTCGCGCACCCGGCGCGGCCAGCGCAGCGGCGGCGCCCCCCAGCGCGGCGGCGGTGAGGAAGCCGCGGCGGTCGGTGGATGCGGGCTTGTCGCTCGAAGATTGCTCGGCCATGTGAATGGATGCTCCGAAAATCAGGGTTTGCAGGGTTTCCAAGAACTTACGCGAGGCAGGATACTCCTTCAGGTTAGCCAATCGGCTGGGGTTTGTGGATAATTTGCATGCACGAGGTTCAAGGTAGGGGTGGTCTGCGTATGGCTTTACGACCGACGCTGAAACTGGCGTTGCCGCTGCTGGCAGGCCTGCTGGCAGGTCCGATCAGCGCCCAGCAGGCTGGCTCCGCCACATCGCCGCAACAGCAACTGCTGGAAAAGAACTGCGGTGAATGCCACAACAGCACCGACTGGGCCGGCAGCATCGCCTTCGACACGATGTCGCTGGACGATGTAAGCCGGGACGCCGAAGCCTGGGAAAAGGCCGTCCGCAAACTTCGCGGCCACCTGATGCCGCCCCCCGGCCAGCCGCAACCCGATGCGCAGAGCGCGGAAAACTTCGTGCACTGGCTCGAAGCCAAGCTCGACGAGGCCGCCGCCCGCCACCCCGACCCCGGCTATGTGGGCCTGCACCGCCTGAACCGCACCGAATACGCCCGCGAAATCCGCCGCCTGCTCGACGTGGACGTGGAAGTCGACACGCTGCTGCCGAAGGACGTTTCCAACGAAGGCTTCGACAACATCGCCGCGACGCTGCGCATCTCGCCGGCCTTCCTCGACCAGTACATCACGGCCGCCCGTCTGGTCAGCCGTCAGGCGATTGGTCGCGTTACTGCAAAACCCAGCACCCGGGAATACCGTATTGATCCATTTGTGGATCAAAACCGGCACATCGACGGCCTGCCGCTGGGCACGCGCGGCGGCGGCGTCTTCACGCACGACTTCCCCGCCGACGGCGAGTACGTCTTCAACATCCGCGACTTCCTGTTCATGGGCGCAGGCTACGTCACGAAGGTGGACGACCCGCATACCGTGGTGCTCACCGTCGACGATGTGCGCGTGTTCCAGCAAAGCGTCGGCGGGCCCGATGATCTGAAATACGTCGACCAGCAGCAGGCCGCCGCCGCCGACGAGATGCAATTGCGCTTCAACGGCATCCGCGTGCGGATTCCGGCCGGCGAGCATCGCGTGGGCGTTGCCTTCATCGCCCGTTCGATGGCCGAGTCGGACTCCTGGCTCGAACCGGTGGCGATGCTGCCGGAAATGGAGCGCGTGCCGCGCATCCCCGGCATCGAGATTTCCGGCCCGTTCAATGTCACGGGTCTGAGCGATACGGCCAGCCGTCAGCGCGTCTTCATCTGCCGGCCGGCAACGCCGGAGGATGAAGAGCCCTGCGCGCTGCGTATCCTGTCGCGCCTGGCCGCAGAAGCGTATCGCCGCCCCGTCACCACCGCCGACCTCGACGCGCCGATGAACTTCTACCGCCAGGGCCGCGAGGCCGGCGACTTCGAGGCCGGCGTCGAAAGCGGTCTCACCGCGATTCTGGCCAGCACGAAGTTCCTGCTGCGCTCCACCGCCGGCGCCGAAAGCACGCTGAAGGCCGGCATTGAAGACCTCACCGACATGGAACTGGCCACGCGGCTGGCCTTCTTTATATGGAGTGAGGGACCGGACGACACGCTGGTGCAACTGGCCTCCGCCGGCAAGCTGCGCGAACCCGGCGTGCTCGATGCGCAGGTGCGCCGGATGCTCAAGGACCCGCGTTCGGATTCGCTGGTCACGAACTTCGCCTTCCAGTGGCTGAACGTCGGGCGCATGGACAACATCCAGCCCGATTCCTCGCTGTATCCGGAATTCGACGTGAACCTGCGTCGTGGCTATCGCGAGGAGATACGGCTGTTCCTCGACAGCGTGCTGCGTTCGGATCGCAGCGTGCTCGACCTCTTGGCCTCCGACACCACCTTTCTGAACGAGCGCGTCGCCAAGCAATACGGCGTGCCGAATATCACCGGCGATCAATTCCGCCCGGTCAAGCTCACCGACCCGAACCGCTTTGGTCTGCTGGGCAAGGGCGCGTTGATGATGGCCACCTCCTACGGCAATCGCACCTCGCCGGTGCTGCGTGGCGCGTGGGTGTTGCAAGCCATCAATGGCACGCCGCCCTCCGCGCCGCCGCTGGGCGTGGAGCAGTTTCCCGAAACCGTGGCCGGCGCGAAGGCGCTGACCGTGCGCGAGCGTCTGGAAGGGCATCGCGCCGCGCCCTCGTGCAACAGTTGTCATGGCGTGATCGACCCGCTGGGCTTTGCGCTGGAAAACTTCGATGTGATCGGCACCTGGCGCGACCGCGATGTGGATGCCGGCACCGCCATCGATTCCAGCGGCCGGCTCGCCAGCGGCAAGCAGGTGTCGGGTCCGGGTGATCTGAGCCGCACGCTGCTGCAAACGCCCGATCAGTTCGTGCATGCGATCACCGAGAAGCTGATGGTGTATGCGCTGTCGCGTCCGGTGCGCTATCAGGACATGCCCACGCTGCGCGCCATCGTGCGCAGCGCCGCGCAGGACAACTACCGCTTCGAGGCGCTGGTTCGCGGCATCGTCACCAGCGATGCCTTTGGCAAGCGCCTGCTCCCGGCTTCCGAAGACCCTGCGGTGACGCAGGTCGCCGCTTCCGATACCCCCGTCCACTGAACACAGGCCCAAAGCCATGTACATCACTCGCAAACACATCTCCCGTCGCACGCTGCTTCGCGGCGCCGGCGCCGCCTTTGCGCTGCCGCTACTGGATGCGATGATTCCCGCTGCCACGGCGCTTGCGAACACGGCCGCCGCGCCGCAATTGCGCATGGGCTTTTTCTATTTTCCGCATGGCGCGGTGATGGAAAACTGGACGCCCAAGACCGTGGGCACGGACTTCGAACTGCCGAAGATTCTCGATCCTTTGCAGCCCTTCCGCGATCACATGACGATCGTCAGTAACCTGGGCAACAAGCCGGCCGAGAGCCGCGCCGTGCATGCGCTGGTGCCGGGCACCTGGCTCTCGTGCGTGCATCCGCGCGAAACGCTGGAGCCTTTCATGGCGCCCACGGTCGATCAGATCATTGCGCAGAAGATCGGTCAGGACACACCCTGGCCTTCGCTGGAAACCGCCACGGCGCAGGGTCAGGGTCAGGGCAGCGCCTGCGAGCGCGGCTATGGTTGCAGCTATTCGGGCACGATCTCCTTTCGCACCGCGTCCACGCCGCTGCCGGTGGAGAGCAATCCGCGACAGCTTTACCTGCGATTGTTTGGTCAGGGCGACTCGAAGATCGAACGGCAATTTCTTGCGCATCAAACATCGAGCCTGCTCGACATGATCAGCGGCGAAATGCAGTCGTTGCAGAGCAAGCTGGGTCCGGCCGATCGCCGCACGCTGGATGATTATCTTTCCTCCGTGCGCGAGATCGAACGCCGTGTGCAGAATTCCTCCGAAGGTGACATGGCCAAGCTGCAACTGCCGGAAGTGCCGGGCGCAACGTCGGAGAACTTCGACGAACACATCAAGCTGATGTTCGATCTGATCACGCTGGCCTATCAGGGCGATCTGACGCGCGTGCAGAGTTTCATGATCGCCGCTGAAGTCAGCGAGCAGACGTACAACCATGTGGGTGTTCCCGATGCCTTCCATGCGCTGTCGCATCACCAGAACGATCCGGTGCGCAAGGAACGGCTGTCGGTGATTCAGCGCTACCACATCGAACAGTTCGCGCGCTTCGTCGATAAACTCTCGAAGATGCCCAATGGCGATGGCACGATGCTCGATCACTCGATGCTGCTGCTGGGCAGCAACATGAGTAACAGCAACGCGCACAACCAATTCCCGCTGCCCACTGCGGTGGTGGGCCGTGGCGGTGGCGCGCTGCGTGGCGGTCAGCACATTTCATTCAAGGAGCGCACGCCGCTGGCGAACTTGCACTTGACGCTGCTGCAACGCGCCGGCGTTGACATCAACACCTTCGGCGACAGCACCGGCACGATTGAGCAGATGTGATGCGCAGCGCAACCCAATGGATCGCGCTGCTGCCGCTGTGGGCCAGCATGCCGCTGGTGGCGATGGAGGCCGCGCCAACTGCACCGGCTGCGCCGCCGAAGCCCGTCGTGGATTTGATTCAACGCTCAGCGCCGCTGGTTGCCGCAGCGCAGGCGCGCGATCACGACAAGGTGGAGGCATTGCTTTCCGGCGCAACACCTGCCGATGTGAATCAGTGGTCCTCCGATGGCACCACCGCACTGCACTGGGCCATCTACAACGATGATCTGCCGTTGGTGAAGCGCCTGATTGCCGCCGGTGCGAACGTCAATGCCAGCAACGACTATCGCGCCACGCCCTTGTCTGAAGCGGCGGTGATCGGCAATGTCGATATCCTGCGCCTGCTGCTGGAAAAGGGCGCTGATGTGGAGTCCGCCAACGCGGACAATCAAACCGCGCTGATGATCGTTGCGCGCACCAGCAATGTCGAAGCGGCGAGGCTCCTGCTGAAGCATGGCGCGAAGGTGAACGCGCGCGAACAGTGGCGTCAGCAGACACCGTTGATGTGGGCGGTGGCCGAAGCGCAACCGGCGATGGTGAAACTGCTGCTGGATCAAGGCGCGGACGTGGACGTGCGCTCGCGCGTGAATGAATGGGAACGCCAGGTCACCGCCGAGCCGCGCATGCAGGTGCGTCCGTCGGGTGGTTTCACGGCGCTGCTGTATGCGGCGCGGCGCGGCTGCGCCGAGTGCGCCAGCCTGTTGCTGGGCAAGGGCGCGGACGTGAATCTGTCCGACCCCGATGGCGTCAGCCCTTTGTTGATGTCGCTGCTCAATGGCAACTTCGATACCGCTGCCGTGTTGCTGCGCGCCGGCGCGGATGTGGACAAATGGGATATCTGGGGCCGTTCGCCCCTCTATGCCGCAGTGGACTACAACACGCTGCCGATGGGTGGCCGCGCCGACCGTCCCAAGCTGGATCAAACCACGGGCGTGGAATTGATTGGCATGTTGCTCGATGCGGGCGCAAATCCCAATCTGCAATTGAAGCTGTTTCCGCTGCATCGCTCGCTGCGCGATGATCGCGGCGCGGATACCGTTCTGGGTGTGGGCTCCACGCCGTTGCTTCGCGCGGCCCGCGCGGGCGACATTGCTGCGATGAAGCTGTTGCTCGATCACGGCGTGCTGGTGGATCTGCCCACGGCCGCCGGCATCACGCCGTTGATGGCCGCTGCGGGCAATGGCACGTTCAGTCGCGACACGCGCGGTCGTTATCGAACCGCCGAGCAAGCCAACGAAGCGGTGAAATTGCTGTTGGCCGCAGG
>JAITMN010000197.1 GCA_031277355.1 Nevskiaceae bacterium
TTTCTGTATCAGGCCAATGCGAAAGTCACCGTCGTCGCCAAGGCGATGATCGCCGCGCACTATGGCCGCGACGCGCACCACGCCTACTGGGTAGGCTGTTCCACCGGCGGACGCGAAGCGATGATGATGTCGCAGCGCTTTCCGGATTACTTCGATGGCATCGTCGCCGGCGCACCGGCGATGCGCACCAACTACTCCAACCTCGCGCTGCGCTTCGTCACCACGCAGTTGAACGCCATTGCGCCAAAAGATGCGCAGGGCAAACCGCAGACGAATCAGGCGCTCAATGACGCCAATCGCAAGCGCGTGATCGACGGCTTTCTGGCCGCCTGCGATGCGCGCGATGGCCTGAAGGATGGCCTGGTATTCGCGCCGCAAAGCTGCGGCTTTGATCCCCGCACGCTGGTCTGCGCGAACGACAGCACCGCAGGCTGCCTCACCGCCGCGCAAGCCGACGCCATCCGCACTGGTCTGGCCGGCCCGAAGACCGCCTCCGGCCGACAGGTGTATCCGGGCTTCCTGTACGACACCGGCCTGACCAACACACGCGGCCTGCCGGGTCTGCTCGTGGGCCCGGTGATCCCCGAAGGCCCGGCCAGCGGCACGACGATGGACGTGGACGAAGCGGCCGCCGAAGCCCACGACGCCCGCGCGATGCTCGGCGACACGAACGCCTGGACCAACCTCAGCGGCTTTCGTGCCCACAACGGCAAGCTGATCTTCTTCCACGGCGCCAGCGACCCCTGGTTCTCCGCGCTCGACACCGTGGACTACTACCAGCGCCTGGCCGCCGACAATGCGCCGGCCAACACCGAAGACTGGAGCCGTCTGTTCCTCGTGCCCGGCATGGGTCACTGCGGCGGCGGTGAGCGCACGCTGGATCAGTTCAACATGCTCGACGCCATCGTGCAGTGGGTGGAAAACAGCCGCGCGCCGGATCGCGTGATCGCGCAGGGCGCGTCGATGCCCGGCGTCACCCGGCCGCTGTGCCCCTTCCCCCAACACGCGCAGTACACCGGCAGCGGCGACGTCAACGCCGCCGCCAGCTTCCAGTGCAGCCCCTGACCGTTGCCGGTTCAGCCCAAGATCAGGTATCCCCCGGTGACGGAGCGAACATAAATCACGGTAAACTGTCCAAGGAATCAGGTGTATCAGCACACCGGCGGGCCTTGAAACGGGCCCTCCGGCATCGAGGGGAATCCATACAGATGAGACTGGGGCTGAAAACCGCTCTGGCGGCCGGAATCATTGCAGCGCTCGCGCTGCCCGCCGCGCTGGCGCAGCAGGTGGCCGACACCGGCTTCAAAAGCGTGGGCCGTGGCTGGCCGCTGGCGGTTGATCTTCGCGGCGCGCCTCCGGTCGGCGCAACGATGCGCCCCTCCACTGAAAACATGGCCGCGCCGCTGACCTTCGTGGGCCTGGCGCGTGACGGCGCCGTGCCCCCCGGCATCACGCCGCTGCCGGTGGACATGTTCACCACCAAAGATTTCTACAAAGACCGCGAACTGTGGAAAGACCCGCGCTACTTCCGCTGCAACAGCCCGGTGGCGCTGGAAGAACTCTGGGGCTCCATCGGCGGCAAGCTGATGCAGGAGGGCAAGGGCCCCGAGCAAGCCCCCTGGGGTTATTGCGACCGCGACTACCCGCGCGAAGGCATCTTGAGCCCCTACCCGTTCAAAACCGCGCAGCAGCACTACGAAGCGCTGATGGCCGAAACGCGTCAGCGCGGCGGCCCCACGCAGCACACCTACGCCACCGTGCCCGGTGAATGGACCGGCCGCTACCAGCATCCGGGCTTCACGCCGGGCAATGCCTACTGGTACCGCATGCGGCACAACCAGATGTCCACGATCCTGTCGTTGCTGACGCCGGAGTATCAGCAGCGCATGGTGCAGGAAACCTTTCACCAGGCCGTCACGAACACACCGCACTGGCAGTCGCAGTATTGCTGGCCCGAAGGCTTCATGCGCCGCTGGCATGAGTTTGCGGTGTGGGAGCACTACATCATGGTCACGCCCGACATGGTGCAAATCCTGGCTGGCGTGGCGCGCAACTTCATCACCAACATCAACGTCGGCCGCACGTTCAACATGGACGGCGCCGTGCCGCGCCTGGGCGCAGACGTACCGCGCTGGTATGGCGAGACCATCGGCTTCTGGGACAACGACACGCTGATCACCTGGACTTCCAACATCCAGGGCTGGAAGGTGCACGGGGCCTACGAGTTCTCGAACAAGCTGCAAACCATCGAGATTTACACGCCCAATCGCGATGCCTCCGGCAAGTTCGTCGGCCTGAACCACGAGGCCATCTTCTACGACCCGGATGCCCTGCTGGAGCCAGTGCGTATCATTCGCAACTACGTGAAGCTCAGCAACATGACCGAGGGCGACCCGTATGCCTTCATCGAGTGCGTCCCGACCATCTACCCGGTCAAGGGCAAGGCCACGCCGGTGAGCCCCGGCAATGTGATCGAGTACCAGATTCCTGACATGTATGGCCGCCCGTGGGCCCAAATGTGGGAGCAATATGATGAAGCGGGGATGGAAAAACCCGCGAACGAGGATATATTCAACTTCAGTAGCGATAACGCCGAAAAGCAGTAGGCGGAGGATTCAAGACTATGACTATTCGTTTTGGCTTCAATCCGCGTCTGGCGGTGGCATTGGCCCTGGTGGCCGCTCCGGCGCTGGCGCATCACTCCTTCGCGATCTACAACAACGAGGTCACGAAGGTATTCACCGGCGTCGTCACGCGCGTGAACCCGGACGCCAACCACCTGCAGGTGTTCTTCGCCCCGATGAATGCCGACCGCACCAATGTCGAGCGCGGCCCCGACGGCAAGCCCATCATCTGGGCCGTTGAGATGGCCGGTTCGGCGCAGGCCGCAACCGACGGCATCTCCGTGGCCTCCTTCCCGCCCGGCACGATCTTCTCCGTGGGCATGCACCCGCTGCGCAGCGGCGAGAATGCCGGCGCGCGCGAGGGCGGTCTGTTCTCGTGCCCGGCCAAGACGCCGCCGGCCGCCGGCCAGCACTGCGATTCGGTTCAGGGTGGCAAGCCGCATGGCGCGGGCAAGTTGGCGGACGCGAAGAACTGACGATCGATGTTCCTCGACTTCGCAACCTGGCTGGGAGGCACCGCGCTGAGCGTTGCCTTCCAGTCTCACACTTGGCTGATCGCGCTTCTGCAAAGCATCCACATCCTGGCCATCGGCGTGATCTTCACGTCGATGGTGATCGTTGCATTGCGCGTGCTCGGCAAGGTTCGCAGCGACGAAACGCTCGATGTGGTGTGGGCGCGTTTCTCGCCGCTCATCTGGGGTTCGCTGGCGGTGCTGGCGGCAACCGGGTTGTTCCTGGCCGTGGGTGAGCCGGTGCGCGAAGCCAGTGCGCTGTCGTTCTGGCTCAAGATGCTGCTGATCGTCGCGGCGATAGCCGGCGCGTTGATGTTGAAGCGGCGTCCGTCGCATGGGCTGGCCTGGGCGATGATCCTCGTCTGGCTCTTCATCATCTTCCTGGGCCGCGCCATCGCCTATGACGTGGAAGTCTGGGGTTCATGGCATCTGGGTGGCGCTTGACATGTCGCTAGAAACACTTGCGCAAAGCATCCACGCCTGGGGCATCGCCGAATGGATGCGCAGCTCGCTGAAAGCCATGCCGGTGATCGAGTCCATTCATGTGATGGCGATCACGCTGGTGTTCGGCTCCATCCTGGTGGTCGATCTGCGCTTGCTGGGTCTGCTCAATGCAAACCGCGCGTTCACGCGAATCGCCCATGAATTGCTGCGCCTCACCTGGGGCGCTTTCGCAGTGGCGGCGATAACCGGTGCGTTGTTGTTCACGCCCAATTCCATCACCTACTACCACAACACCGCGTTCCGGCTGAAGATGCTGGCGATATTGGCCGCCGGCATCAACATGGCGATCTTTGAATTTCGCACGGTGCGCGGCGTGGCCACCTGGGACACCACGCGCACTCCACCGGCGGCGGCACGACTGGCCGGGCTGCTATCCATCGTGCTGTGGGTCACCGTGATCATCCTCGGTCGCTGGATCGGCTTCTCCAAGGGCTACGACTTCTCGATTCCCGAGGAAGTGCAATTCGAGTTCTGATGAGCAAAGACCACGCGCC
>JAITMN010000205.1 GCA_031277355.1 Nevskiaceae bacterium
ACCGCGCCGCTGTCGCGGTCATTGCCGCCGAAACGCAAGGCGCTGGATACGGCGCTCGATGCCTATCGTCAGGCGGCGGCGTACAACGTGGCCGATGTGACAACGCGCGCCAGTTACGAGATCGCCGATCTGTATCGTCAGTTGGGCGCAGACTTGATGGCCTCCGAGCGTCCGAAGAATCTCTCGGCTGAAGCGTTGGAGCAATACGATCTGTTGCTTGAAGAGCAGGCGATTCCGTTCGAGGAGCAAGCCATCAAGGCGCATGAAGCCAATGCCGTGCGAGCCCGCGAGGGGTTGTTCAACGACGGTGTGAAACTCAGTTACGCGGCGCTGGCGAAGTTGTCGCCGGCGCGTTACGCCAAGACGGAGCAGCCGGGTGACTATTCTGCGACGTTGAAGTTGATCGAAGTGCCGTTGCCTGAACCGCCACCGCCGCCGGTTGTGGAGAGCGAACCGGAGCCGCCGCCTGCGGCAACGAAACGAGCCTCATCGCGAGCGCGGGCCAGCGAACCGCCACCGGTTGAAGTAGCGCCACCGCCGGAAGTCGCGCCGGTGGAGCCCGAGTTGCCGGCCAGCGCGATTGCGCAGTTCGAGCGCGCCACGCAGCAGGCGCGCGCTGGGCAGATGCAGGACGCCGAATTGGAATTCAAGCAATTGATCGACGCTGCGCCCACGGCGGCAGGCGCGGCTTACAACCTTGGCGTGTTGTTGCGCGCCGCAGGCCGATTCGATGAGGCCGAAGATGCACTGCTCACGGCAACGCAGCGTGCGCCGCGTAGCACGGAGGCGTTCAACGAATTGGGCGTCGTGCGCCGCGAGCGCGGCAACTTCAGTGGCGCGGCAGAAGCCTACGAACAGGCGTTGGCGCTCGATCCCGATATGGCTGCCGCGCATCGCAATCTTGCGGTGCTGCGCGATCTGTACCAGGGCGATGCCGTTGCGGCATTGCCCGAGTTCGAGCGCTATCAAGCGCTGACGGGTGAAGACAGACCGGTAACGACCTGGATTGCCG
This sequence comes from Nevskiaceae bacterium, assembly GCA_031277355.1. Classification (GTDB taxonomy): domain Bacteria; phylum Pseudomonadota; class Gammaproteobacteria; order Steroidobacterales; family Steroidobacteraceae; genus ZC4RG30. The sequence goes on from JAITMN010000205.1 coordinate 1,013, forward strand.
ATGTGCGGCAGCGCGCTGGCCGCGCGGCGGCTGCTTCAGCGCCAGCGCCTGAGTCAGCGCCATCGGCGCAGCCCTCAGTGGAGGCATCGGAATGAACGCAGCGATCAAGTTCATCATCGGCAGTGTGATTGCGATGTCGTCGATCATTGCGTCGAGCGCCGAGCAGGCGGCGACGCCGCAACCTCGCGCCACGTCGAGCGCGACGCTGGAACCGGCAGTGAACACTTCGCGCACCGAGCCCGCGCCGGTTACTGCAACATCCGCCGTGCCTGCAACGCCTGCTGCGCCCACGTCTGCAACACCGCCCGCGCCGGCAACGTCCGCCGCGCCTGCAGCACCACCGGCCACGACAACCGCCGCTGCATCAACCGCCCGCGCCCAAGACCGCCTCGAACTCGACGCCACGCAAATCACCGGCAATCGTGAACTGCCCCGCGTGATGTACGTGGTGCCCTGGAAGCGCGCCGATCTCGGCGACCTGACCGGCCGTCCCGTGAACAGTCTGCTTGACGAAGTGCTCGCGCCGGTAGACCGTGATGTCTTCCAGCGGCAAAACCAGTATTACGAAGCCTTGCGACCCGGAGTCTCGAAATGAATATTTTTGGAACGATTGCCCGTTTCTTTCAGGATGGCGGGCACTTCATGTACCCGATTGCCGTCGTGCTGGTGATCGGTGTGGCCATAGCGATCGAGCGCTATGTCTATCTGACGATGGTGCGTGCGAAGAATCGCAGCCTGTGGCAACAACTGGAGCCGATGTTGCAGCAGGGCAAGTTCAGCCAGGCCGCGCAGGTGTCGTCGCAGTCCGATTCGGCCATCGGCCAAATCCTTTCCTATGGCCTGGCGCGCGTGCAGGGCGCGCGCCGCCGCGACGACATCGAAAAGGCGATGGAAGAAAGCCTGATGGGCATTGTGCCCAAGCTCGAAAAACGCACGCACTATCTGGCCACGTTCGCAAACCTTGCCACGCTGCTGGGCCTGCTCGGCACTGTGATCGGCCTGATCGCTGCGTTCGGCGCGGTGGCGACGGTGAATCCGGCGGAGAAGGCCAATCTGCTGTCGGCGTCGATATCGGTGGCGATGAACTGCACCGCCTTTGGCCTGATGACCGCAGTGCCGTTGCTGGTCATCCACGCCCTGCTGCAAACCAAGACCACCGAATTGATCGACAGCCTGGAAATGGCGTCGGTGAAATTCCTGAACGCCATCACCGAGCGTCGTGCCGAAGCGGGCCAAGCGGCCTGAGCGTCCATGCGCCGCAACTACACCATGCGCCGGATGGAGCGGAGGTTTCGCAAACCCTCCGAGCTGTTGCTCGTGCCGATGATCGACATCTTCACGGTGCTGGTCACGTTCCTGCTGATGACCGCCGTGTTTTCGCGCACGGTGATCATGGAACTGAAGCTGCCCACCGGCGAGGCGCAGTTCACCGAGCCACCGCCGGGTCTGGAACTGGAAGTGATCGTGCGCAGCGACATGCTGCAAGTGGCCGACCGCAAGACCGGCCCGCTGAACACGCTGCGCAAGGCCGATCTTGCCGCGCCCTACGATCTGGCTGGCCTGTCTGAATATCTCCAGTTCGTGAAAAGCCGCTATCCCGATCTCACCGACGCGAATCTGCTGCTGGAAAAAGACATCCCCTACGACGTGCTGGTGCAGGTGATGGACACCGTGCGCATCCTCGAACAAAGGCAGGACGGAGAGCTGGTGCAAGCCGAGTTGTTCCCGAATGTGTCCATCGGCGATGCGCCGGAAACAGACGCGCCGCCGCTGGCGGGAGTAACGCCATGATTTCCAGTCGCGCGCGTCGCATGTTCACGCATCATCTGCGCAATCGCGTTGCCGCCGAATTGAACCTGATCCCGATGATCGACATCCTGTCGGTGCTGGTTGCGTTCCTGCTGGTGTATTCCACTGAAGTCGAGGTGGTGCAAAACAGCAAGGGCATCGAAATTCCCGAATCCATCGTTGAGGCCAAGCCGCGCGAAACCGTGGTCGTGATGCTGACGAAGGACGAAGTCTTCGTGCAGGGCGAGCGCGTGGCGTCGATCGAGGAAGTCAAAGCCAGTCCCGACAACATCATCGCGCCGCTGCGTGATGCGTTGAAGCGTCCGATGCTGATTGGCCGCGCGATGGCCGAACGCGATCTGGCCGAGCGCGAAATCACGATCATGGGCGACAAATCATTGCCGTATGAGGTGTTGAAGAAAGTGATGACCACCTGCACCGACGCGGACTACGGCAAGATTTCGCTGGCTACGGTTCAGAAGGACAAGCCCGTCGATCCGAACGTGCTTGGGTCAAGGTAGACGGAAAAACATCGACATGATCCTGGCGCCTTTCTATCGCAATTGGGAACTCCCCTGGGAAGGGGATGAGCAATCCGGCCGCCGCTTCCGGCGATTGCTGGGCGTCGGCCTGGTGTTGTTGCTGGTGATCGGCATGCTCGTGCCGTTGCTGCGTCTGCCCGAGCCCCGGCAGTCGGCGGTGGACGCGGTGCCCGAGCGATTGGCGCGCATCATGGTGGAGGAGCAACCGCCACCCCCGCCTCCACCCCCGCCGCCGCCACCCAAGCCCGAACCGCCGCAGCCCACGAATCAAACGCGCCCGCAGCCCGTGCCGGTGGACCGCGTTGCCGAAGCCCGCCGAGTGGCCGAGCAGTCGATGTCGCGCGTGCGAGATGAACTGGAAGACTTGCGCCGCGAGTTCGCGCAGGAACCCGTGGCGCAAACGCAGAACCTCACCGGCGCGGTGGGCGCCGACAGCAAAGCCGAGCGTTCGATGATTGCCTCCAAAGCCGGCAGTGGCAGCAGCGGCGTCGTGTCCACCGACAGCAGCCGTGGCTTCGGCAGCGGCGCAGGTTCGTTGACCGGCAATACAACGACCGCCGTCAGTTCGCAGGTGGCGGCGATTTCCGCCGCCGGCGCGGCGGCTTCTCGCAGCGGCACGAGCAGCAAGGGTTCGCGCAGCCCGGAGGAAATCGAACTGGAATTCGATCGCAACAAGGGAGCGATCTATGCGCTGTACAGCCGCGCGCTGCGCGAGCGTCCCGAGTTGCAGGGCAAGATGGTGCTGGAGTTCACGATAGCGCCCTCCGGTGAGGTCACCGCCTGCCGCGTGGTGTCCAGCGAGTTGAACGATCCGGAACTGGAAAGCAAGATCGCCGCGCGTGTGAAGCTGATCCGCTTCCCGGCGCGCGATGTGGAAACGATGACGACGACGAAGCCGATAGAATTTTTTCCGGCGTGAGGCATGTGTTTGCGTGCCGGGAGTATGATTGACGCCTCCCACCGAAGCAGATGCGCCAAATGAAAACAATCACAAGACTGTTACCCGGGTTATTGGTGGTTGCCGTTGCGGCGCCGGCGGTCGCCTGGGCGCACTTCAATCTGATGGAACCGGCGGCCTCGCTGGTGCAAGATGATCGCGGCGACCCGCAAAAGACGGGCCCCTGCGGTGGCAGCAACACGGATTGGGGCACGCCGACCTACGCTGTCACGAAGGTGACCGGCGGGCAGAAACTTCGCGTGAAGTGGCAGGAAACCGTCTATCACCCCGGCTTCTACCGCATCGCGCTGGCCGTGAACTCGATGTACGAACTGCCCCCTGACCCGGTGGCGCAAACGCGCAAGAATGAAGAGCGCGGCGGCATCGAATGGTCGGTCTCGGCCACGATTGCGGAGAATCCCGTGCCGCCGGTCATTGCCGATGGCCTGAACGTGCATCGGGAACGGCCCGCGCAGGGCACGCGGCTCCCGGCTTTTGAAACCGACATCACGGTGCCGAACATCAACTGCAAGAGCTGCACGTTGCAGGTTGTCCAGTTCATGGAGGAGCACGGCTTCAACAATCCGGGCGGCTACACCTATCACCACTGTGCGAATCTGGAAATCACCGCCGACAAGAGCAAGCCGTTGGATACCCGCTGGCCGGCGCAACGCGATTAAAACTTGTCTGACGCAAGCTGCCGGCAACCCGGCAGACTTCTTCCCCGCCCAACCAACAAGGTATGCTTTCCGGCAAGGATGCTCGCCGACCCACTGACACAAGTATTGATACTGCTGCTGGCCTCGGTGCTGGTCGTGGCGTTGGCGCGTCGCGTTGGTCTGCCGCCCATCCTCGGTTATCTCGGTGTCGGCCTGATCGTCGGCCCTCATGCGCTCGCCCTCGTGGACGAATCCACGCAAACGCACTTGCTGGCCGACATCGGCGTCGTGTTCCTGCTGTTCACGCTGGGCCTGGAATTCTCGTGGGCGCGAATGCTTGCCATGCGTCGCGAAGTGTTCGGCCTTGGCGCGATGCAGGTGATCGCCACGACGGCGGTGTTCGCATTGGTGGGCATGCTGCTGGGGCTGTCGCCGCTGGTGTCGGTGGCCGTTGGCGGCGCGCTGTCGATGTCGTCCACCGCCATCGTGATCCGTCAGCTTACCGAGCAGATGGAAGTGAACCGCTCGCATGGGCGGCTATCGCTCGCCATCCTGCTGTTTCAGGACTTGGCCTTCGTGCCGCTGCTCGCGCTCGCCACTGCAATAGGCGCGGGCAATGCGCAGGAAGTGTTCAGCCCCGTCGGCGTATTGCTCACGCTGGTGCGCGGCGTGTTCGCATTGGGCCTGGTGTTGCTGGCCGGCCGTTTGCTGTTGCGCCCGCTGTTCGTCGAGATCGCGCACAGCCGGCTCAAGGAGCTGTTCACGCTGCTGGTGCTGTTCGTCGTGCTGGCTTCGGCTTGGGCCACCGAGCAGGCCGGATTGTCGCTGGCGCTGGGCGGTTTCTTCGCCGGCATGATGCTGGCGGAAACCGAGTACCGGCATCAGGTCGAAGCGGTGATCCGTCCGTTCCGCGAATTGCTGTTGGGTCTGTTCTTCATCTCGGTGGGCATGCTGCTGAACATGCGGCTGTTGGTGGAGCAGTTCTGGCTGGTGTCTGCGGTGGTGGCCGGGCTCATCGTGTTGAAAGTGGGCGTGACCAGCGCATCGGTGCGCGCTTTCGTCACGACGAATTTCAAGGCGATGCGCACGGGTCTGGTGTTGGGCGGCGGCGGTGAGTTCGGCGTTGCGATACTGACCTTGTTGCTGCAGAAGAGCGTGGCGGTGCCCATCGTGCAACCGCTGTTGCTGGCGCTGGTGCTGACGATTCTCGCCACGCCCTTCGGCATCCGCTACAACAAGACCGTGGCGCGTTTCCTGTTGCGCGAGAAAGGTCCGCAGCAGCGTTCCATCGAGCGTCTGGAAGCCGCCACTGCCGAAGTGGCGCGGCGCGAGCATGTGGTGCTGTGCGGTTATGGCCGCGTGGGCCAGAACATCGCGCGCGTGCTGGAATCACAGGGCTTTGAATACATCGCGGTGGATTTGGATTTGGCGCGCGTGCGCCCCGCGCGTCAGGCCGGATACCCGGTGATCTATGGCGATTCGGCCGATGAAGACGTGCTGGCGGCCTGTGGCCTGGAAAACGCCAGCGCCGTCGTCGTGTCGTTCGCCAACCCGGCCGTGTCGGTGGGGATCGTGCGCGCGGTGCGTCATCATCGCAGCGACGTGCCGGTGCTGGTGCGCACCGCCGATGACCTGAGCCTCGATGAATTGAGCCGCGCCGGCGCCACCGAAGTGGTGCCCGAGACATTGGAAGCGAGCCTGATGCTGGTGTCGCAAGTGCTGATGCTGCTGAACGTGCCGATGTCGCGCGTGGTGCGCACCATCGGCGAGATTCGCCGCGCCCG
>JAITMN010000212.1 GCA_031277355.1 Nevskiaceae bacterium
ACGCTGGCCTGTCGCGGCGCGATCCACGCCGGACGACGCCTGAGCCTGCCGGAAATGGATGCGCTGCTGCGCCAAATGGAGCGCACCGAGCGCGCGGATCAGTGCAATCACGGCCGCCCGACGTGGGCGCGCGTGACGATGGGCGAGCTCGACCGTCTGTTCCTGCGCGGCCGATGAACGGCGCGGCGGCCCAGCCGCGAGCCATCGCGATTCTCGGTCCCACAGGCGCGGGGAAGAGCGAACTGGCGATGCGCATTGCGCGCGACCTGCCAGTAGAAATCATCAGCGTGGATTCGGCGCAGGTGTACCGGGGCCTCGACATCGGCACCGCCAAACCCACGCCCGCCGAACGCGCCGCCGTGCCGCATCACCTGATCGACATTCGCGATCCGGAGCAGGTGTACTCGGCGGGCGAGTTTCGCGCCGACGCGCTGCGCCTGATGCCGCAAATCGCCGAGCGAGGCCGCGTGCCGCTGCTGGTAGGCGGCACGATGCTGTACTTCCGCGCGCTGTTTCGCGGCATCGCCGACCTGCCTACCGCCGACGCCGCGCTGCGCGCGCAGATCGACGCCCGCGCCGCCGATATCGGCTGGCCCGCGCTGCACGCCGAACTGACTTTGCTCGACCCTGCCGCCGCCGCCCGCATCTCCCCCAACGATGCCCAACGCATTCAGCGCGCGCTGGAAGTGCTGCACCTTTCCGGCAAGCCGCTGCACACCCACTGGCAAGCCGCCACCGAACAAAGCGCCAGCAACGCAACCGCAACCACCACCACCACACCCGGCTGGCCCGGTCACTGGCATATCGCCAAACTCGAACCCGCCTCGCGCGAACGTCTGCACCAACAATTGCTCACCCGTTTGGAGCAGATGGTCGCGGCAGGATTGATCGACGAAGTACGCGCGCTGCTCTCCAAGGGCACGCTGAACGATCACAGCCCGGTGATGCGATTGGTCGGCTATCGTCAATTCATCGCTTATTGCCGTGGACAGCAGTCGCGCGAAAGCGCCTTCCAGCAAGCGCTGGCCGCCACGCGGCAGTTGGCGAAACGTCAGCTAACCTGGCTCCGATCAGCGACAATTCTCCCTGAGGGAGTAGTTGCCAGCACAATAGACGCATTCGATAGTCAGGCAAGGGAACGTCTGTCTACGGTCTTGATCCAAGCAAATACGACCTCATGATAAGATGCAACGCAACAAAACAAGGAGAATGTGATGGCCAAGAACCAGTCGCTTCAGGACCCGTTCCTGAATGCTCTGCGCAAGGAGCGCGTGCCGGTTTCAATTTACCTGGTTAATGGCATAAAGCTTCAGGGAACGATTGATTCCTTCGATCAGTTTGTGGTCTTGCTGCGCAACACCGTCAACCAGATGGTTTACAAACACGCCATTTCCACCGTCGTGCCGGCGCGCAATGTGCGTCTGGCGGGAGTGGAGGAATTCGAGGCGGAGAACGCAGTCGACTGATGTTTGAACGTCCCAGCGGCGGAGAGCGAGCCGTTCTCGTGCGGCTCGGTCTCGGTGCGCCGCTCGATCCGGAGGATATCGAGGAGTTCACGCAGTTGGCCGTTTCTGCGGGCGCACAGCCCGTGGCAACGATCACGGGCCGGCGCGAGCGGCCCGATCCGCGTTTCTTCGTCGGCAGCGGCAAGGCCGAAGAAATCCGCCTCGAAGCCGATGCACTGCAAGCCGATCTGATTCTGGTCGATCATCCGCTGTCGCCGGGGCAGGAGCGCAATCTTGAAAAGCTGATCGGCAAGCGCGTGCTGGATCGCAATGGATTGATCCTCGATATTTTTGCGCAGCGCGCGGCCAGTCACGAAGGCAAGCTTGAAGTGGAACTGGCGCAGTTGAAGCATATTGCCAGCCGTCTCGTGCGTGGCTGGACTCACCTGGAGCGTCAGCGCGGCGGCGGCATCGGTCTGCGTGGTCCCGGTGAAACGCAGCTTGAAACCGACCGCCGATTGCTCGGTCAGCGCGTGCGCGTGCTCACGAAGCGTCTGGAAAAAATCAAACGTCAGCGCGACACCGGCCGTGGCGCGCGCGTGTCGATTCCCATTCCTTCGGTGGCGCTGGTGGGTTACACGAACGCGGGCAAATCCACGCTGTTTCGCAGTCTCACCGGCGAGCAGGCGTATGTGGCCGATCAGTTGTTCGCCACGCTCGATCCCACGGTGCGGCGTCTGTCGTTGCCCGGCGGCACGCCGGTGGTGGTGGCCGACACGGTGGGGTTCATCCGCGATCTGCCGCATGAACTGGTGGCGGCGTTTGAATCCACGCTCACCGAAGCGCGCGAAGCCAATCTGCTGCTGCACGTGATCGACGCCAGCGATCCCCGGCGCGATGAACACATCGACGAAGTGGATCGCGTGCTGGGTGAAATCGGCGCGGGCGAGATTCCGCAGATTCGCGTGTACAACAAGATCGACCGGCTGGAAATCACGCCGCGCGTGGACGAAGGGCCGGACGGCGAGCCCGCAGCGGTGTGGATCAGCGCCCAGCACAGCGCCGGCCTTGAGCTGCTGCGGCGGGCGGTGGCGCAAAGGCTGTCGCGCGGCGTGCGCCGGGTGCGGTTGCGGCTGCCGCTGAGCGCCGGGGCCACGCGCGCGCGGCTGTACGCGGCCGGCGTGGTGCTCGGCGAGAACAGCGGCGAGCAGGCGTTCGAGCTTTTGGTCGACCTCCCGGACGCAGAACTGGCGAATCTGACCCGTCAGGCTGGCGTCGAGCTTGTGACCGATCAGCCCCTATCCTAAAATTGACCGTTAGCCCGCTGGAATCCGTTTAAGACATGGCCTGGAACGAGCCCGGAAAACGCAACGAGTCCCCCTGGGGCAAAAGGAAGCCGCCGCCAGGTGGCGACAACAACGCCGTCGATGCGGCGCTGAAGAATTTTCAGCGGCGTCTGGACGCGCTGTTCGGCAATAACGGCGGCAGCGGTGGCGGCGGCGAGGGCGGTGCGCCCAACGATTCGTCTTCCTCCTCCAGTCTGGGCGGGTATGTGCTGGCCGGCGTGTTGCTGCTGTGGCTGGCCTCCGGCTTCTTCCAGATCGAGGCTTCGGATCGGGGCGTGGTGCAGCGCTTCGGCAAGTTCGTCGGCGTGCGCGATCCGGGTTGGGGCTATGTGATGCCTTGGCCCATCGAAACGGTCACCAAGGTGAACGTGTCGGAATACAAGAGCGTTGAAGATCGCTCGCGCATGCTCACCGCCGACGTGAATCTGGTGGAAATCCGCTCCACGGTTCAATACGTGTATGCCGATCCGGTCAAGGCGCTGTTCAGCGTGCGCGATCCGGAGTCCACGCTGCGCGAAGTGGGCGAGAGTGCGATTCGCGAGATCGTTGGGCAGTCCACGCTCGATGAGGTGCTGGGCGTGGGCCGTCAGCAGATCACCGACAACACCATCGACCTGATTCAGCGCACGCTTGACATGTACGACAGCGGCATCCGCGTTTCCAGCGTGAACCTCACCGACGTGCAGGTGCCCGATGCGGTGATCGCCGCGCAGCGCGATGCGAACAAGGCCATCGAAGATCGCGACCGCTTCGGCAAGGAAGCGCAGGCTTACACCAACGACATCCTGCCGCGTGCGCAGGGCATGGCGCAGCGTCAGATGCAGGACGCCGAAGCCTATCGCGCGCAGGTGGTGGCGATGGCCGAAGGCGACGTGGCGCGCTTCGACAACGTGTATGGCGTGTACGCCAAGGCGCCGGAAGTCACGCGCCAGCGCATGTATGTGGAAACCATCGAACAGATGATGCAGCAGTCGGGCAAGGTCATCGTCGATTCGCGCGGCGGGCAGCAGGGCAACATGATCTATCTGCCGCTCGACAGACTGGGCGAGCGGATCAATCGCAGCGCCGTGCCCAGCAGCAGCACGGCGGCGCCGGTCACGGTGCCGGAGTTGCCGGCCGTCACGGTGGATGGCAGCCGCAGCCGAGGGACACGGTGATGAAATTACGTTTGGGTCCGCTGGTTGTGCTCGTGGGTCTTGCGCTGCTGGTGTCGTCCACGGCGCTGTTTCAGGTCAAGCAGACCGAAGCGGCGCTGCGCACGCGCTTTGGCGAGATCGTGGGTCCGCAGTATGGCGCGGGGCTGCACATGAAGTGGCCCTTCATCGACCGCGTGCGCAGCTTCGAGCGGCGCATCGTCACGCAGAACTACAGCGCCGAAACTTTCCTCACCAGCGAGAACAAGGGTCTGCTGGCCGACTTCTACGTGAAGTGGCGCATCAGCGAAGTGGCGCAGTACTACCGCGCCACCGGCGGCATCGAAGAAACCGCCGCGCAGCGTCTGGGCGATATCGTCAAGAACGGCATCAAGGGCGTGGTGGCCAAGCGCACGCTGCAAGAGATCGTCGTGGCCGAACGCGCCGAGTTCACCGGCGACATGTTCAGCAGCGCCAGCGAAGCGGTGAAGGATTTGGGCATCGAATTGATCGACGTGCGCATCAAGCGCATCGACCTGCCCGATGAAGTCAGCGGTTCGGTGTACCAGCGCATGCAGGAGAGCTTTCGCGCGCTCGCCAATCGTCTGCGCGCCGAGGGCGCGGCTGAAGCCGAGCGCATCCGCGCCGAAGCCGACCGGCAGCGCACCGAAATTCTCGCCACCGCGCAGCGCGATGCGCAGCGCATCCGCGGCGAGGCCGATGGCACGGCGGGCAAGATTTATTCCGACGCCTATGGCAAGTCGCCGGAGTTCTACGCCTTCTACCGCAGCTTGCAGGCTTACCGCACCTCGCTGGTGCGCGATGGGGATGTCTGGGTTCTCACGCCCGAGGGCGAGTTCTTCCGCTATCTGAATTCAGCGGATGGCAAATCAGCGAACGGACGCTGAAGTTCGTTCACCTTTGGATTGGGAGCCTTGAGCATGGGACGTTTCGTCATCGTCATCGGTACGCAGTGGGGCGATGAAGGCAAGGGCAAGGTCGTGGACCTGCTCACCGAGCGCGCTTCGGCCGTGGCGCGGTTTCAGGGCGGGCACAATGCCGGCCATACGCTGGTGATCGGCGGCCAGAAGCATATTCTGTCGCTGATTCCTTCGGGCATTTTGCGCGATGGCACGCGCTGCTACATCGGCAATGGCGTGGTGCTGTCGCTCGAAGCGTTGTTGAAAGAAAGCCGTGGGCTGATCGAGCGCGGCGTGCCGGTGTTCGAGCGACTGCGCATCTCGCCGGGTTGCCCGCTGATTCTGCCTTCGCATATCTGCCTCGACCGTGCGCGAGAGAAGGCGCGCGGGGATCAGAAGATCGGCACCACCGGGCGCGGCATCGGCCCTGCCTACGAAGACAAGGTTGCGCGGCGTGCGCTGCGTGTGGCGGATTTGTTTCAACCCGGGCGCATGGCCGAAAAGCTGGCCGAAGTGCTCGACTATCACAACTTCTTGTTGCAGAACCTGTACAGCGAACCAGCGGTGGATTTCATCGCCACGCGCGATGCGTTGCTGGCGCAGGCCGAGCAGGTGAAGCCGCTGGTGGTGGATGTCACCGGCGAGTTGGCGCGTCTGCGCGCCGAGGGCGCCAATGTGCTGTTCGAGGGCGCGCAGGGCGCGATGCTCGACGTGGATCA
>JAITMN010000239.1 GCA_031277355.1 Nevskiaceae bacterium
AAGCCCCGTTGCGCTTGCAAGTTCCACCGCCAGCGCAGTGGGCGCGGATACGGCCACCAGCATGCGCACGCCCACCGTGGCGGCTTTCTGCACCATCTCGTAGCTGGCGCGGCTGGTGACGAGCACAAACCCTTGTTGCAAATCAGCCCCGGCGCGCAAGTGCGCACCGATCAATTTATCGAGCGCATGGTGACGGCCAACGTCCTCGCGCACCAGATGTATTGCGCCGTCCCAACCCACCCAGGCCGCCGCATGCAGGCTGCCCGTGCCCGCATTGAGCACCTGCCACGAATGCAGCGTACGCAGCGCCTGTTCCAGCCCTTGGCGCGCGATGACGCCGCCTGCGGCCACCGGCGGCGGACGCCGTATCGCATCTTCAATCGTCTCGGCCCCGCACACGCCGCAGCCGGTGCGCCCGGTGAGATTGCGACGTCGCTGAAGCACCTGCGTGAGCTGATGCTGCGCAATCGACAACGCAACGACCGGCCCGGCAGGGCTGTGTTCCAACCGCGCCTCGCGCACCTGCGAAGGCGCATCGACCAGCGCTTCACTGACGGTGAAGCCCACGCCCAGATCAAGCAGATCAGACGGCGTGGCCAGCATCACCACATGCGGAATGGAGTTGTAGGTCAGCGCCACCGGCGCTTCGCTGGCGACGCGATCCGTGGCGGCGCTCCAAACGCCGCTGCGCCAGCGACGCACCGGCAGTTCCACCACCGCCGGTTCTGGCGAAGACATCCCCTGCTCCGCTTGCGACGCGCGCTGACGCGGTGGTCAGCGTGCGTCCGATCCGTATTCGGCCCCGGCGCGGCGCAGCAGATCAAGCTGTTGCGCATCCTGCTCGCGGAAACGCTTCTGCCACTCCGAAGGCTGCTGCACGCGATCCACCTGCACCGCAGTGACCTTGTATTCCGGGCAATTCGTGGCCCAGTCGGAATTCTCCGTGGTGATCACATTCGCGCCGGACTCGGGGAAGTGGAAGGTGGTGTACACCACGCCCGGCTGCACGCGGTCGGTGACATCGGCGCGCAGCACCGTGGTGCCCGCGCGGCTCGACACGCCCACCCAATCGCCATCGGCAACGCCGCGATCTTCCGCATCGTGCGGATGAATTTCCAGACGATCTTCGCCATACCACTGACTGTTCGGCGTGCGGCGCGTCTGCGCACCGACGTTGTATTGCGTGAGCACGCGCCCGGTGGTGAGAATCAACGGATAGCGCGCATTGACGCGCTCCTTCGTCGGCACATATTCGGTGACGAAGAAACGCCCCTTACCGCGCACGAACTCACCAACGTGCATCGTCGGCGTGCCCTCCGGCGCATTGTCGTTGCAGGGCCATTGAATGCTGCCCTCGCGCTCCAATTTGGCGAACGACACACCAGTGAACGTCGGCGTGAGCCGCGCGATTTCATCCATGATCTGCGAGGCGTGCTCGTAGGGCATGTCGTAACCCAGCGCCTTGGCAAAGCGCACGGTGACTTCCCAGTCTTCCAGACCGCCCAGCGGGTCCATCACGCGCCGCACCAGCGAGATGCGCCGCTCGGCATTGGTAAACGTGCCGCTCTTTTCAAGGAACGATGCGCCGGGGAAGAACACATGCGCGTACTTGGCCGTCTCGTTCAGGAACAGGTCTTGAACGACCAGACATTCCAGCGACGACAGCGCTGCGGTGACATGCTGCGTGTTCGGATCAGACTGCGCCGGGTCTTCGCCCTGCACGTACATCGCCTTGAAGGTACCGTCGATGGCCGCTTCAAACATGTTGGGGATGCGCAGGCCCGGCTCCGAATCAAGCGTAACGCCCCATTCATTGCCAAACAGCGTGCGCACCGATTCATCGGAGATATGCCGATAGCCCGACAACTCATGCGGGAACGAACCCATGTCGCAGGAGCCTTGCACATTGTTCTGCCCACGCAGCGGATTCACGCCCACACCTTCGCGGCCCAGATTGCCGGTGGCCATCGCAAGGTTGGCGATGCCCATCACCATCGTGCTGCCCTGGCTGTGTTCGGTGACGCCCAGACCATAGTAGATCGCGCCATTGCCGCCGGTGGCGTACAGCCGCGCCGCGCCACGCACCAATCGCGCCGGCACGCCGGTGACCGACTCCATCGCCTCCGGCGAATTGCGCTGCTGCGACACGAATTCGGCCCAGCGCGCAAAGTGTTCCGGTTCGCAGCGCTCGGCGACGAACTTCTGGTTCACCAGCCCTTCGGTGACCACCACATGCGCCAGCGAATTGATCAGCGCCACGTTCGTGCCGGGGCGCAGTTGCAGGTGATAGTCGGCCTCGACGTGCGGCGTGCGCACCAGATCGATGGCGCGCGGATCGGCAACGATCAGCCTGGCGCCCTCGCGCAGACGGCGCTTCAAACGCGAGCCGAACACCGGATGACCGTCGGTGGGATTGGCGCCGATCACCAGCACCACATCGGCCTTCTGCACCGAATCAAAAGCCTGCGTGCCGGCCGATTCACCCATCGTGCTCTTCAGGCCATAACCGGTGGGCGAATGGCAGACGCGCGCGCAGGTATCGACGTTGTTCGTGCCCAAACCTGCGCGGATCAGCTTCTGCACGAGGAAGGCTTCTTCGTTCGTGCAGCGTGAGGAAGTGATGCCGCCCACAGACGTGCGGCCATACTTCTTCTGGATGCGCTTGAATTCCGAAGCCGCGTATTCGAAGGCTTCTTCCCAACTGACCTGCTTCCAGGGATCGTTGATGCTGCGGCGGATCATCGGCTTGGTGATGCGATCAGCGTGCGTGGCGTAGCCATAGGCGAAGCGGCCCTTCACGCAGGCGTGACCGCGATTGGCCTTGCCGTCGCGGGTGGGGACCATGCGCACCACTTGCTGGCCCTTGGTTTCGGCCTCGAAAGAGCAACCCACGCCGCAATAGGCGCAGGTGGTCTTCGTCACCGCATCGGGCTGACCCAGATCAATCACCGTGTTTTCGACCAGCGCACCGGTGGGGCAGGATTCCACGCACGCGCCGCAGGACACGCACTCCGAATCCATGAAGCCCTGATCCTGACTGGCGACGATGCGCGAACCAAAGCCGCGCCCTTCAACCGTTAACGCGAACGTGCCCTGCACTTCACCGCAGGCGCGCACGCAACGCGAACACACGATGCAGGCCGCCGGGTTGAACGTGAAGTAGGGATTGCTTTGATCCTTCAGCGCCGACAGATGGTTTTCACCACTGTGACCGTAGCGCGTATCAAGACCCACGCCCAACTCATCGGCCACCTGACGCAGTTCGCTGCGCGAACCGGCAGCGCATTGCTCGGGATGGTCGGACATGTAAAGTTCGACCACGCCCTGACGCAGCTTCGTCAGCCGCTGGCTCTGCGTGTGCACATTCATGCCGGGCGCAACGATGGTGGTGCACGAGGCGGGAAAGCCCTTCTGCCCGTCGATTTCAACGAGGCAGACGCGACAGGAGCCGAAGGCTTTCAGCGAATCGGTGGCGCAGAGCTTTGGAATCGCTCCACCTGCGGCTGCCGCCGCACGCATCACCGAAGTGCCGGCGGGGACTGTGACCTCCGCACCGTCGATGGTCAACGTGACCGGCGCGCCTTCGGCGGCCGGAGTTCCGTGGTCGTGATGGTTCAGCGCGTACATCGTGCTACCTCGTAGCCTTCAGCCTTTGCGTGAGAAATCTTCGGGAAAATGCTTCATCGCGCTGACGACCGGGAACGGCGTCATGCCGCCCAGGCCGCACAGCGAGCCGTATTGCATCGTGTCGCACAGATCGGTGAGCAGCGCCAGATTCGCTTCGCGCTGCTGCCCGGCAATGATGCGGTCGATCACTTCGACGCCGCGCGTGGAACCGATGCGGCAGGGCGTGCACTTGCCGCAGGATTCAGCCGCGCAGAATTCCATCGCATAGCGGGCCATCCGCGCCATGTCCACGGTGTCGTCGAAGGCGACGATGCCGCCGTGACCGACCAGCGCGCCGATGCCGGTGAAGGCTTCGTAATCGAGCGGGGTGTCGAATTGCGATTCGGGCACATACGCTCCGAGCGGACCGCCCACTTGCACCGCGCGAATCGGACGGCCACTGGCCGAGCCGCCGCCGTAGTCGTAGAGCAGTTCGCGCAGCGTGAGGCCGAAGGCGCGCTCGACCAGACCGCCGTGACGAATGTTGCCGGCCAACTGAAACGGCAGCGTGCCACGCGAGCGGCCCATGCCGTAGTCGCGATAAAACTCCGCGCCGCGCGCCAGAATGATGGGCAGACTCGCGAACGTGATCACGTTGTTGATCACGGTGGGCCGACCAAACAGCCCCTTGATCGCCGGCAGCGGCGGACGGAAACGCACTTCGGCGCGCTTGCCTTCCAGACTTTCGAGCAGCGAGGTTTCCTCGCCGCAGATGTACGCGCCCGCGCCCATTCGCACGTCAAGCTCGAAGCTGCGGCCACTGCCCAGCACATTGCGACCAAGCATGCCGCGCTGACGCGCCGTGGCAATGGCCGCGCGCAATGCAATCTCCGCGTGCGGATATTCCACGCGCAGGTAGATGTAGCCCTGCGTTGCGCCCACGGCCAGACCTGCAATCGTCATGCCTTCGATCAGGCAGAACGGATCGCCTTCCATCAACATGCGGTCGGAGAAGGTGCCGGAGTCGCCTTCGTCGGCATTGCAGACGATGTATTTCTGCTCGGCCTGCTGGTCGAGCACGGTTTTCCACTTGATGCCGGTGGGGAATGCCGCACCGCCACGACCACGCAGACCCGAATCCGTGACTTGCTTGACGATGTCGGCGCCGCTCAAGCTCAGTGCCCGCGTCAGGCCCGCATAGCCTTCGTGCTGCTGGTACTGATCGACGTCGAGCGGATCGATCAGGCCGACACGCGAGAAAGTGAGGCGTTGCTGGCTCGCAAGGTAGGGGAGTTTATCGACGACGCCCAGACGCTTCGGATGCGCGCCGCCCTTGAGCAGGCCCTCTCGCACCAACGCTTCGACTTCATGCGCCTGCACCGGGCCATAGCCGATGCGCTCATTGCCGACGGTGACTTCCACCAGCGGTTCGAGCCACACCATGCCACGCGAGCCGGTGCGAACAAGCTCGATGGATTCACCGGCTGCCGCCGCCGCGCGCAGCAATGCGGCAGCGGTTTCTTCGGCGCCCAGCGCCAACGCCGCCGCATCGCGCGAAACATGAACACGCACACTCATGACTGCCGCCTGTGCTGCGCAAGCAATTGTTCGAGGCGTTCGGGAGTGACGCGCCCGTAGAGTTTGTCGTCGATCATTGCCGACGGACCCGCCGCGCAATTACCCAGGCAATACACCGCTTCGAGCGTGAAGTCGCCATCGGCGGTGGTGCCGTGGTAGTCCACGCCCAGGCATTGCTTGGCATGGGCTTCGGTGGCCTGCCCCTGCCACGCCTGACAAGCTTCGGCGCGGCACAACTGCACCACATGCTTGCCCGGACGATGCGTGCGGAAGTAGTGATAGAAGCTGATGACGCCGTGCACATCGGCGCGCGAAAGGTTCAAACCTTCGGCGATGCGGCCCACGACTTCGGGAGGAATGAAGCCCAGTTCCTTCTGGACCGCGTGAAGTATCGGAAGCAATGCACCAGGCTGATCGGCATGTGCGGCGACGATGCGATCCACTGCGGTCAACCAGGCTGTGTCAATTTCTGCCATGAACCCTCGAAACGGCCATCGGGCCGGCGTGCGCGGGACGGTCTTTTAGTTTAAGGCTTTTTTGCAAATGTAGGGCTACTCCGGCGTCGCTGCCACTGACGGGGTCAGCCATCGACGCCGGAGCAACGCCTCAGAACACGACGACGGAACGGATCGACTCGCCGTGGTGCATCAGATCAAAGGCATCGTTGATCTTCTCAAGCGGCAGGCGATGCGTGATCAGTTCGTCGATGCGGATTTTCTTCTCCATGTACCAATCGACGATGCGCGGCACGTCGGTGCGACCGCGTGCGCCGCCGAAGGCCGTGCCCTTCCACACGCGGCCGGTGACCAACTGGAAGGGGCGCGTGGCGATTTCCTGCCCCGCTTCGGCCACGCCGATGATGATGGACTGACCCCAGCCGCGATGACAGCACTCCAGCGCCTGACGCATCACCGTGGTGTTGCCGGTGCAGTCGAAGGTGTAGTCCGCGCCGCCGCCGGTGAGATCGACCACGGCCTGCACGACCTTGTCGCCGCCGATTTCCTTCGGGTTGACGAAGTGCGTCATGCCGAATCGCTCGGCCATTTCGCGCTTGGCGGGGTTCACATCCACGCCGATGATTTTGTCCGCTCCGGCGAGCTTGGCGCCCTGGATCACGTTCAGGCCAATGCCGCCCAAGCCGAACACCGCGACGTTGGCGCCCGGCTCCACCTTGGCGGTCCAGATCACCGCGCCGATGCCGGTGGTGACGCCGCAGCCGATGTAGCACACCACGTCGAACGGTGCGTCTTCACGAATCTTCGCCAGCGCGATTTCCGGCAGCACGGTGAAGTTCGAGAACGTGGAGCAGCCCATGTAGTGATAGATCGTCTCCCCGCCCAGCGAGAAGCGGCTGGTGCCATCGGGCATCACGCCCTTGCCCTGCGTGGCGCGGATCGACGTACACAGATTCGACTTGCGCGACAGACAGGTTTTGCACTGCCGGCACTCGGGCGTGTACAGCGGAATCACATGATCGCCGGGCTTCAACGTGGTGACGCCCTTGCCCACTTCGCGCACGATGCCCGCGCCTTCGTGCCCGAGAATCGAGGGGAACAGCCCTTCGGAGTCTTTGCCGGAGAGCGTGTAGGCGTCGGTGTGGCAGATGCCGGTGGCCATTACTTCGACCAGAACCTCGCCCGGCCCCGGACCGGCCAAGTCCACTTCGTGAATTTCGAGCGGCTTGCCCGCGCCCACTGCAACTGCTGCCCTGGTCTTCATCCTCATCCCCTTGGTTGATAGCCGAAAAAATTACGGTCGCCGCTGACCACCGAAGCGCAGCGTGACGGTTGCAATACGAACCTCCGTCAAGAAATACCACAATGCCCCGAACAGCGACAGCATCGCGACGATGAATACCACCGCAATCGGCGGGCCCAATCGAATGGCGATGAATGCCGTGGCGAACAGCAATGCGACGATGCTGGTGACCAGCAGAGCCGAAACCGTGCCCAACGTGATGGCGCGATTGATCAGCCGCGCACGCCGACTGAGCACATCCAGATCACTGCGCAAATCCGCCACTTCGTTGGGAGAGACTTCCAGCAGACGCTGTTCCAGCACGCGCGCGCGATCCACGATACGCGCCAGACGGGTGGTCATCATGCCCAGCAACACGCCCAGACCGTTGAGCAGGAACACCGGCGTCAACGACAGTTGAATCGCGCGCACCACGTCGCTGGCGGCGACCGATGTGAATTCGAAGCCCAGTTCCTGCATCAGCAACTTCCCTTGGGTACTGTGTTCAGAGCAGCCGTTCGACACGCGCCAGGTCTTCGGGCGTGTTCACATCCGGGCCGGGGCCAACCTGCGCTTCGGCAACGCGGATCGACAGGCCCATTTCCAGCGCGCGCAATTGTTCCAGTTTTTCCAGCATTTCCAGCGCGCTGGGCGGCGCGGCCGACAATCGCCGCAGCGCGTCCACACGGTAGGCGTACAGGCCGATGTGACGGCGCGCGCCGGAAAAATCGCGCTGACTGGCAAGACCGGCGGGCGCGGAGTCGCGCGGCCAGGGCACCGGTGCGCGGCTGAAGTACAGCGCACGGCCCTGCGCATCGGTGACCACTTTGACGACGTTGGGATCGAGGAAGGCATCGAGCGCGGTGATCGTGGAGGCCAGTGTGGCGATGGCGTCGTGCGGATGCTGCGCAAGCAGACCGGCCACCTGATCGATCAGCGCCACGGGCATCAGCGGTTCATCGCCCTGCAGATTCACGACGATCTGATCCGGCGACCAGCCTTCGCGCTCGGCTACTTCGGCGATGCGGTCGGTGCCGGATTGATGCGAGGGGGAAGTCATCACGACGCGGGCGCCGAAGCCCTGCGCTGCATCGGCAATGCGCTGATCGTCGGTGGCGATGATGATTTCGGCGGCGGCGCAGCGCTGCGCACGCTCGAACACCCATTGCAGCAGCGGCTTGCCCGCAAGCTTCAGCAAGGGCTTGCCGGGAAGACGGGCCGACGCATAGCGGGCCGGGATGACGACGCGGAACATCGGTGCGTTACCGTTCGAGCAGCGGGTCGTCGTAGTTCAGCGGGCGCGCTTCGTCTTCCAGCAGCGCCGGGATGCCATCGCGCACGGGGAAGGCCAGCCGGTCGCCACGGCAGATCAACTGCTGCGAATCGGCGTCGAAGCGCAGCGGGCCTTTGCAGGAGGGACAGGCCAGAATATCGAGCAGTCGTGAGTCGAGCACGCTATTTCCAGGGGCCTCCGCCCGGCAGCAGGTGCAGGATTTTTTCGACGATTCGCGCAGCGTCGTGCTGCGCAAACCGTGCGCCGACCGGCACGCACCACATCCTGCCGTCGGCGAAGGCCGTGCATTTTACGGCATCCTTCTGCGTCATGAGTACGGGGCGATCATCGTTGAAGGCCAGATCGCCGGGGCGGTAGGCGTGATGGTCGGCGAAGGCGTGCTCGATCAGCGCCAGACCAGCCGCGCGCAGCGCCGTGAAAAAGCGGCCCGGATCGCCGATGCCCGCCACCGCATGAACGGTGCCGGCGGCGAAATCGCTCAGGGGCCGGGGCTGGCCGTCCGTCAGGCTCTGCGCGGGATGCAGGGCGAGATCAAAACCGATGGCTTGCGCCGATAGCGCGGCGGGCAATCCGGGGGCCGTGCTGCCGCCGTTGATCAGCAGCAGATCGACGCTTCGCAGAC
Organism: Nevskiaceae bacterium; assembly: GCA_031277355.1. Classification (GTDB taxonomy): domain Bacteria; phylum Pseudomonadota; class Gammaproteobacteria; order Steroidobacterales; family Steroidobacteraceae; genus ZC4RG30. The sequence goes on from JAITMN010000239.1 coordinate 8,838, forward strand.
GCTTGACCGGCTCGCGCAGCGGGCCGGCGGGCAGCATCGCGCCATTGCCCAGGCCGCGCCGCGCGTCGATCACCGCGATTTCAAGGTCGCGGCGCAGCGCCAGGTGCTGCAAGCCGTCGTCGCAGAGAATCAGCGTGCAGCCGTGACGCGCCAGTGTACGCGCGGCCAGCGCACGACGCCGCGCCACACACACCGGCGCATCGGTAGTGCGCGCCAGCAACAGCGCTTCATCGCCCACCTGATCGGCGCTTGCCGCGCTATCGACGATGCGAGGACCGGCGTCGCTGCCGCCATAGCCGCGCGTGGCGATGCCCACCGCAACGCCGCGTGCGCGCAACTGCGAGGCGAGCCATTGCACCACCGGCGTCTTGCCCGTGCCGCCCACGGAGATGTTGCCCACCACGACGACGGGAACGCCGGGATGATCGGAAGACAGGACTCGGAGCCGATACAACGCGCGGCGCGTGGCGATGATGAGCCGATACAGACCCGACAGCGGCCGCAGCGCCCACGGCGCGGAGCGCCGATACCACGCGCGTTGCAACCGCTGACTGATGTCAGGCATCGAATTGCAGCCGGTAGAGCTGCGCGTACACGCCCTCGCGCGCCAGCAATTGCGCGTGCGTGCCCGACTCGACGATGCGCCCGCTCTCGATCACGAGGATGCAGTCGGCCTGCTCCACCGTGGACAATCGATGCGCAATCACCAGCGTGGTGCGCCCATGCACCAGTTCGGCCAGCGCATCCTGAATGTGGCGCTCGGATTCGGAATCCAGCGCAGAAGTGGCTTCATCGAGAATCAGCACCGGCGCGTTTTTCAGGATGGCGCGCGCAATCGCCACGCGCTGACGCTGCCCGCCCGACAGCAACCCACCGCGATCACCCACCGGCGTATCAAGTCCCTGCGGCAATTCGCTGGCGAACTCCATCACATGCGCGGCGCGCGCGGCGGCTTCGATTCGTTCGGCGGGCACATCGCCCAGACCGAAGGCGATGTTGTTGCGGATGGTATCGTCGAACAGCAACACGTCCTGGCTGACGTAGGCGATCTGGCGGCGCAGGTCGTGCAGCGCATACTCGCGGGTATCCACGCCGTCGAGCATCACGCTGCCTTGCGTCGCATCGTAGAAGCGCGGCACCAGCGACACCATCGTGGACTTGCCGCTGCCGGAGCGCCCGACAATCGCCAGCGTCTGCCCCGCCGTCACCGAGAAATTCATCTCGCGCAGCACGGGTTCATCGGTGCCGGTGTAGGTGAAGCTCACATCGCGGAACGCCAGATCACCGCGCGCCCGCGCCAGCGGATGATCGCCGCCCTGCGGTTCGGATGGCCGGTCGAGCACGTCGAAAATACTCGACGCCGCCGCCACCGCCTGTTGCACCTGACCGCTGACGTTCACCAATCGACGCAGCGGTCCCATGAGCATCAGCATCGCGGCGATGTAGGACAAAAAGCCATCCACCGCGATCTGCTGCCGCAACACTTCGCGGATCGCCACCGCCATCACTGCGGCAAGGCCAAACGCCGCCACCATCTGCACCACCGGCGAACTGATGGCCTTGGCGTTGATCAGCTTGTCGTTGCTGCGGCGATTGTGTTCGTTCACCGCATCGAAGCGCTGACGCTGCGCTGCTTCGGCGGTGAACACCTTGATCACGCGCTGGCCTTCTATCGACTCCTTCGCCACGCGCGTGACATCGCCCATTGAAGCCTGAATACGCGCGCTGTAGCGGCGAAAACGCCGATTGATCACGCGCATCAGCCAACTGATCAGCGGTGCGGCCACCAACACCAGCAGCGTGAATTCCCACGACAGCACGAACATCCACACCAGCAGCGCAATCAGCGTCAGCGCATCGGTGATCAGCGTCTTCACCGAATTGGTCGTGGCTTCGGCCACCTGCTCCACGTTGTAGGTCATGCGCGAAAGCATCAGCGCGGCGGATTCGCGGTCGTAGTACGCCGTGGGCAGCAACAGATACTTGGCGAACAGATCACTGCGCAGCGACTTGATCACATGGCGACCCACGCGGCCGGGGTAGTAGGTGCCCAGGTAATCGCCGGAACCGCGCATCACGAACAACACCAGCAATCCGCAGGGCACGGCCCACAGCGCGCGGGGATTGGGGTGCATGAACGCATCGCGGATGAAATACTTGATGAACAGCGCAAACGCCGCGTCGGTCAGCGCGAACAGCGCCATGCCCAGTACGCCGATCAGGAACAGGCCGCGATACGGGCGCAGATAGCCCAGCAGCCGGCGATAGATCACCATGCCGCCGGTTACCGGACCGGCCATCGGCTCGATCATCGGCATCGCGTTCTTCTTGCGCTTCATGGAGCCGGGGCCGGGGCCGGCTGATCCACGGTGGCGACGTCGATCTGGGAAAAGCCCATGCGACCGAGCACGTCCATTGCGGTGACCACCGATTGATATTGCGCCCGCGCGTCGGCGCGCAGCACGATGCGCGCATTGCGCTCGTTGCCGGCCACGGATTGCACCGCCGCTTGCAGCGTTTCGCGAGCCGAATTGATCAGCTCGCGTTCGTTCACGCGAAAGCCGCCCTGTTGCGTGACCGTTACCGTGATGCGCTCGGTGGTGCGCACCGGTGAAGGCTGTTCGCCGGCGGCGGGCAATCGCACGCGCATGCGGCCTTCGTTGACGAACGTCGAAGACAACATGAAGAAGATCACCAGCACCAGCAGCACGTCGATCAGCGAGATCAGGTTGATCTCCGGGTCATCGCGGCGGCGCGGACGCAGGTTCACGACTTGGCCAACTGCGCACGCGCCAGCGCGCTGGCCACGCCCGCCTCATCCAGCGCATCGGTGAAGCGCAGCACGTCTTTTTCGATCTCAACGACAATCGACTCGACGCGGCCGCGCAGATAGCGGAAGGCGATGTAGGAGGGAATCGCCACGGCAAGGCCCGCAGCGGTGGTGATCAGCGCTTCGGAAATGCCGCCCGACAGCGCCTGCGGATCGCCGACGCCGCCGGCGTAGATCGCATTGAAGGCGCGGATGATGCCGGTGACGGTGCCCAGCAGACCCAGCAGCGGACTGACGCCGGCAATCGTGCCCAGCGTGTTGAGGAAGCGGTCGAGGTCGTGCGCGACGTGACGGCCCGCGTCGCTCAGGCGGTCCATCATCACTTCGCGGGGGCGGTCGCGGTGAGCAAGACCCACGGCGAGGATGCGGCCCAGCGGCGAATTGGCTTCCAGCGCAGCCAGCGTGCGCTCGTTCACTTGCCCCGCTTCCACCAATTGCCAGATGCGGCGCGTGAGGTCGGGCGGAACGATGCGGCGTTGCTGCAACGACCACAGGCGCTCCAGCACGATGGCCACCGCAGTGACCGAACACAAAATGATCGGCCACATGAACGGCCCGCCAGCCAGCACGATTTCCCACATGGGGCGATGATAGCCGAACGGACTGAC
>JAITMN010000241.1 GCA_031277355.1 Nevskiaceae bacterium
GTGCTCTGGTCGCGGTCGAGCACGGCGTAGCTCAGATTGTTCACGTCGGTGCTGATGCCAAAGCCCATTACCAGCATCAGGATCAGCGAGCCGCCGAGCGCCATCGTTGCGCGCACCGGATCGCGCCGCACTTCCAGCGTTTCGCGCCACATGTAGCTGAACAGGCGTTGCAGAGAGAAGCGGGGCGGGCGCGGGTGAGGGGTGATGTTGTCGTTTTGCGTTGGCGTGGTTGTTGGCGCGTTGGGCGTGGGGTCGGGCGAGGCGTTGATCGATGCGCTGGTCGATGCGTCATCGGAATCCCCGCGCTCGGCTTCGATCAGATAGCTGATGAACGCCTGTTCCAGATTTTCTGCGCCGCGCTTGGCAACGAGGTTCGCCGGTGTGTCGCTGTCGAGCACCTTGCCGGCGTGCATCATCGACATGCGATCGCAACGCTGCGCTTCGTTCATGAAGTGCGTGGAGATGAAGATCGTTACATGATCGCGGCGCGAGAGTTCCACCAGCAACCGCCAGAAGGCGTCGCGCGCCACCGGATCGACGCCGGAAGTGGGCTCATCCAGAATCAGCAGTTCGGGATTGTGCACCATCGCCACTGCCAGCGACAGCCGCTGACGCATGCCGAGCGGCAGCGATTCGGGCAGTTCGTCTTGCACCTGCGTCAGTTCGAAGCGCTGGCTCATTTCATGCACGCGCTCGTTGATCTGCGAAGGCGGCACATGAAACAGCCGCGCGTGCAGCACGAGGTTCTGCTGCACCGTCAGTTCGCCATACAGCGAAAACGCCTGCGACATATAGCCCACGCGCTTGCGGGTCGCCATGTCGTGCGGATCGACTTCGCGGCCGAAGAGCCAGGCCCGTCCTTGCGTGGCAGGCAGCAGGCCGGTGAGCATCTTCATCGTCGTGGACTTGCCGCAGCCGTTGCTGCCGAGAAAGCCGAAAATTTCGCCGCGCCGGATGCGAAAGCTCACATGATCTACGGCGGTGAAATCGGCAAAGCGCATTGTGAGGTCCTGGGCCTCGATGGCGATGTCGTCTTCGCTGCTTTCGGGCAGCGGCGGAATCACCACCGGCGCATGGCCGCGCTTTCTTTCTTCCGGCAGCAGCGCGATGTAGGCGTCTTCCAGCGACGCACTGTGCGTGCGTTCCAGTAGTTGCGCCGGCGTGCCGGTGGCGCTGATCGCGCCTGAGTCCATCACGACCAGCCAATCGAAGTTCTGCGCTTCGTCCATGTAGGCGGTGGCGACGATCACGCTCAGATGCGGATGCTGCTGACGAATGCGCGCGATCAGCGACCAGAATTGCGCGCGCGCCAGCGGATCAACGCCGGTGGTGGGTTCATCGAGAATCAGCAGGTCGGGGTCGTGGATCAGCGCGCAGCACAGGCCGAGCTTCTGCTTCATGCCGCCCGACAGCTTGCCCGCAGGCCGCGATAGAAAGGCATCGAGGCCCGTGCTGCGCGTGAGTTCATCGATGCGCCGCCGCCGTTCATGCGCATCGTGACCAAACAGCCGCGCGAAGAATTGCAGGTTTTCTTCCACCGACAAGGTGGCGTAGAGATTCTTGCCCAGGCCCTGCGGCATGTACGCGATGCGCGGGCATACGCGATTGCGATGTTGCCGGTCGGCCATGTCGCCGCCCAACACTTCGACGCGGCCCTGTTGCACCGCGCGTGAACCGGCGATCAGCGACAGCAGGCTCGACTTGCCCACACCATCCGGGCCGATCAGCCCGACCATCTGCGCTGCGGGGATGCGAAGGTCCACACCGGCAAGCGCCACGGTCTTGCCGTAGCTCAGATGGATGCCCGCAAGTTCAACGACGCTTGGCACGGCGGGGCGTCAGGGCGTTTGCGTTGGCGTCTGTGTTTGCGGTTGCGCCTGTACCAGATTGCTCAGTTCCGGCGGCCAGGGTTCGTCGGGGTTCAGGCGAATCCACGCCACGCCTGCCAGCCCGCTTTTGACCTGATCCAGACGGCTCGTCAACAACGCCTCGTCGATGCGCGCACGCACGCGGAACATCAGTTTTTCGCGTTCGCTGGCCGTCTCCACCGTCTTGGGCGTGAACTGCGCGGTGTTGGCGACGAAACTCACCTTCGCGGGAATCGCCATTTGCGGCGCCACATCCAGCACGACGCGCACTTCAGCGCCCAGCGCAACGCGGCCAGCGATGGCTTCGGGCACGAAGAAGGTCATGTATACGTCGGACAGATCGACCATGTTCAGCACGCGCCCGCCCGCGCCTACCACTTCGCCCGGTTGCGCGAGGCGAAACTGGATGCGGCCACTGCGCGGCGCGCGCAGTTGGCTGTCGGCAAGATCGGCGTCGATGCGCTCCACCGTTGCCGCTGCGGCTTTGGCTGCCGCTTGCGCGCCGACGCCTGCTGCTTCGGCGGCTTCGATGGCGGCATCGGCTGCGGTCAATTGCGCTTTGGCGGCATCGAGCGCGGCCTGTGCGCTGCGTGCGCGGGCGCGATCATCATCCAGTTCCTGCATCGACGAAGCGCCTTCGCGCGAGAGCATTTCGGAGCGCGTGAGGCGACGCTGCGCGGCATCCAGTTCGCTGTCGCGCTGTGCGATCTGCGCCTGCACCGCGATGCGGTCGCTGCGCCGCGCAGCCACCTGCGCTTGAGCCTGCGCGACATTCGTGATCGCCTGTTGATGCATCGCGCTGGCTTCGCGCGCCTGCGCGTTCAGCGAATCGATTTGCATGCGCGCCACCACTTCGTCGGCCTGCACGAAATCCCCTTCGTTCACCAGCATCTGCGTGATGCGGCCGCCGAGTTTGGTCGCCACGTCCACTTCGGTGGCTTCGATGCGGCCATTGCCGCTGATGAAGCCATCGCCCGGTCCGGTGACGCGGCTGGCTTTCCATATCCATGTGCCGATCAGCACCACAACGATGGCGATCAGAAGGGGTGTCCATTTCTTCTTCGGCATGTGGGGCCTCAGGGCTGTTGGGGTGGCAGCGTGTCGGAGCCGCCGCCCAGCGCGGCGAACAGCGCGATGCGCGATGACAGCAACGCGCTTGCCGTTTGCACGCGGGCTTGCTCGGCGCTCAACAGATCGCGCTGCGCGTCGAGCACTTCGAGAAAGGCGGCTGATCCGGCCTCGTAGCGCAGTTGCGCCAGCCGTGCGCGTTCGCGTTGGGCGGCGAG
>JAITMN010000278.1 GCA_031277355.1 Nevskiaceae bacterium
CGCCGCGCGCTCGCCGGACCCGGTTCCACCGAGTTCGTATCGCCGACGAATTTCAGTTCGCTGTCGAGGTCGAGCCACCAATACGTGGCGGTGAAGCTGAAACTGCCTTTTTGCCAGCGCGCGCCGATCTCCTTGCCTTCGGCCGGCATCAGGCCAGGCACGCGCGGATCGCTGGCCGCAATGCCGCGCGCATCGTTGGAGTGAAAGCCGCGTCCCCAGTTCGCATACAGTTCCACCTGCGGAGATATCGTCCACGCGGCCCCGGCCTTGGGCGAGAACTGATTGTCGCTGGCGCTGCCGCCCTGAAACTGCGGGTCGAGCGCGCGCACATCAAACCAGTATTGATCGGCACGCAGACCGGCGAACAAACGCACGCGCTCGGCCAGCGTCCACTGCGCTTCGGTGTACGCAGCAATCGAGCCTTCGCGGATCGCATGCGTGGAAACGTACTCGATGAACTGCGCCTGATCGGTGTGATCAACGCCCACGCGCGGGATGTCGTCGTAACGGCCTTCGCTGCCCAACGTCCAGTGCAGCGCTTCGCTGTTCACCAGATCGCCCTGCACGCGATAGCCGTAGGTGAGGCGTCGATCACGCTGGCGAATCTGGAAATCGTAGGTGGGATTGGAATACATGTTCCAGTCGTAATACTGCACATAGGCATTGGCCTGCCAGCGCTCGGCGTCGATGCCGCCGGCCAGAATCTGGCGACTGGTCATGCCGGTGGCGGTGGGGTCCATCGAGCAGAACACATTGGCGCAGATCGATGTGCCGATGGCCCGCTCGGGGCTTTGCTCCGTGGGATTCCAGGTGGCGTGATAGATCGACAGGCTCGCCCACGCGCGGCCGATGCTGGTCTGCGTGTGCAGCTTTGCGTAGCCGGCGTAGTGGCGCAAATCTTCCGGGCGCTCCCACGGACCGTCGTAGCTCTGGAACTGGCCGACCAGCAGCAGCGCGCCATCGTTGCCGAAGTCGCTGCCCCAGCCGGCGGCGATGCGACGCCAGTCGTAACTGCCGGCTTCGGCAACGGTGAGAAAGGGCTGCTCCAGCCGGTCGATGGTTGACATCACCGCCGCGCCGGCCAGTGAGAAGTCGCCGCTGTCGGCGCGATACGGGCCCTTGCGAAAGTCGATGCGCGAAATCACTTCGGGGATCAGGCCATTCACATCCAGATAGCCCTGACCGTGCCCGTGACTGCGCAGGTTCCACGGCACACCATCCACGACGGTTGAAAAATCCGTGCCGTGATCCAGGTTGAAGCCGCGCAGAAAATACTGATTGGCCTTGCCGGTGCCGGAGTGCTGGGCGGCGATCAATCCCGGCACGGCTTCCAGCAGTTCGGCCACGCGCAGCAGCGGGCGCACGGACAGGTCCGCGCCGCCCACAACGCCTTCGCTGGCGGTGGCGGCCGTGCCGATCAGCCGCTCGGCGCGACCGTAGACGACAATTTCCTCCAGACCGTCGCCATCGTCGGAATCTGCCGGCGCGTCGGCGATCTGGGGCTGCGCTTCGGCGGCGCGCAGGTTCTGGCTGCTGAGGCTCAGGGGCAGCGCGAGCAACGTCGCCGGCAACAACGCGGGCAGCACAGCGCCGGGGCGCGGACGAAAGGAAACATTCACTGTCATGACAAGACCTCCACCATCAGCCGGGAACTCAACGCAGCGCCGTAGTAAAGTCGCTGCACGCGGAAAAATCGCGTTAAGAACGGTTCCGAACGGTTAAGCAACGTCCACACCGCATCTGTTGCAGCGAGGTTCAGTGATGAAACCGATTCATCTGTTGCGTGCATCCCTGCATGTCCTGATTGCCGTATTTTCCGTTGGCGCGCTGGCCGCACAGAGCGCAGCGCCGCCGCCCGATCCCATCGTGAAAGAAGGTGTTACCCGCAAGATCGGCGAACACACCTACGTTATCATGGACGACAACGTGCCGCTGGTTCCCAATGTGGGCATCATCGTCGGCTCGAACGCCACGCTGGTCATCGACCCGGGGCTGGGCCGTCGCAGCGGCGAGGCGGTGCTGCGCGAGGTGGCCAAAGTCAGCCGCAATGCGCAAGTTTATCTTGCCACCACACATTTTCATCCCGAGCACACCACCGGCTACATCGCGTTTCCCGCGTCGGCGAAATATGTGAACTCCAAGGTGCAGGAGGCCGAGTGGGTCGCCAACGGCATGACGATGACGCAGATGTTTGCGCGCCGGTCGCCGGCCACCGCCGAGATACTGAAAGACGCCACGGGCCGCCCGGCCGACATCACCTTCGACCGCGACTACACGCTCGACCTGGGCGGCGTCACGGTGCGGATGCTGGCGGTGGGCCCAACGCATACCAAGGGCGACATCGGCATCTTCATCGAACAGGACCGCGTGCTGTTTTCCGGCGACGTGGTGATGAGTCAGTCCTTTCTCGCCGCCGGGGCCGATGCGAGCATGCGCGCGTGGATGGCCGCCTTCGACGCCTTCGATGCGTGGAAGCCCATCATCGTGATTCCGGCGCACGGCGGTTCCGGCGACGGCACGCTGATCCCCGCCAATCGCGAGGTGATGGCCGAAATTCGCGCCAGCGCCCAGCGCTTGAAGCAGCAGGGGCAGGGGGTCGAAGCGGTGATGAAGACGGTGACCGATGAGATGACCGCCAGGCACCCCGGCTGGCCGCGCGCCAACGGCATCGGCAATGCGGCGCGGGGGGCGTTCAACGAAGCGCCGTGAAGGCAAACCTGCGCGCAGAGGAGGGGCGCTGCAAAGATCCATTTGTCGGCCAAACCCGTGGAAGGTACGCTAGCGCCCCCGTTTCCAATCCGCGCGCCGCGCTTATTTTCTTGAGGACAGTTCAATGCGTCGAATCCTGTTCGGTCTGATCATCGCGGCGGTTGTGACCGCCTGTTCGCAATCCGGTTCGAACACCACCGGGGCCACTGGCGCTTCCGGCGCTGCGGCGATGCCGGTCAAACACGATCCCAACGATGCCGAATGGACCGAGCATGGCGGCGGCACCGACGAGCAGCGCTACAGCGCGCTCACGCAGGTGAACGCCGACAACGTCGGTCAATTGGGCCTGGCGTGGTTCGCCGAGATTGCCGAGCGCGGCGGCTACCAGAGCACGCCGCTGATCATCGACGGCATGCTCTACATGACCGCACCGTGGAGCAGCCTCTACGCCTTCGACGCGCAGACCGGCAAGCAGCTCTGGAAGGTCGATCCGCAGGCCCCGCGTGAAATCGCCGCCACGTCGATCTGCTGCAATATCTCCAATCGCGGCGCGGCCTATGCCGACGGCAAAATCATCTGGGGCACCATCGATGGCCGTTTGATGGCGGTGGATGCGAAGACCGGCGCACAGGTTTGGGAAACGCGCATCGCTGATCCGGCGCAGCAATACTCGATCACCGGCGCGCCGCGCATCGGCGATGGTCTGGTGTACATCGGCATCGGCGGCGCGGAGTTCTACACGCGCGGCTTCATCGTTGCGCATGACGTGAAAACCGGCAAAGAGGTGTGGAAGTTCTACACCGTGCCCGGCGATCCGGCCAAGGGTCCGGATGGCGCAGCCTCCGACGACGTGATGGCGATGGCCGCCAAGACCTGGAATGGCAAGTGGTGGGAGAAGGGCGGCGGCGGCAGCACCTGGGACGGCATCGTCTACGACCCGCAGTCCAGCACCGTGATCTTCGGCACCGGCAACGGCCTGCCGTGGCCGGCGGCGCTGCGCTCACCCGGCGGCGGCGACAATCTCTTCACCGCTTCCATCGTTGCGGTGGACGCCAAGACCGGCAAGTACAAGTGGCACTACCAGGCCACCCCGATGGACAGCTTCGACTTCGACAACACCTCTCCGCTCACGCTCGCGGACATCACCATCGACGGCCAACCCAAGCGCGTGGTGATGCAGGCCCCGAAGAATGGCGTGTTCTACGTGATCGAAGCGGCCACCGGCAAGGTGCAGTCGGCCGATCCGTATGTGCCGGAAATCAACTGGGCCACGGGTTTCGACAAGGCCAACAACTTCAAGCCCATCCTCAATCCGGCGGCCGACTACGGCAAAACCGGCAAGGGCTTCTATGTGCTGCCTTCGCAGGCCCATGTGTGGCACTCGCAGTCCTACAACCCGCAGACCGGCCTGATCTATGTGCCGATGCGTCGCGGCGTAGGCTCGTTCTTCGCCGAAGAGGGCGGTCGCATCCTGGGTAACCAGATGGTTGATGTGTCCATGGGCAAGCCGCCAGTGGGCCAGACGCGCCCTGAGGTGAAGAACCCCGGCGCGTTCCTGATTGCCTGGGACCCGGTGGCCCGCAAGATCGTCTGGGAGCAGAGCGAAGGCAGCGGCAGCGCCGGCACGCTCACCACCGCCGGCAATCTGGTGTTCCAGGGTGCGCCGGGGCAGAAGGTGGCGGCTTTCCGCGCCGACTCCGGCGACAAGGTCTGGGAAGCCTCAACGCAGGGCAATGTGGTGCCCGGCCCGGTCACCTACACGATCAACGGCGACCAATACATCGCGGTGATTTCATCGGCCAGCACCGGCTTTGCCGCCGCCGCCGGCAAGAATCGCCTGCTGGTGTACAAGCTCAATGGCACGGCCCAATTGCCGCCGGCCGCGCCGCCGGTGGAACTGGTGCTGAACCCGCCCGCCGACTTCGGCGACGAAGCCACCCGCACGCGCGGCGAAGACCTCTACCAGCGCAATTGCACCGGCTGTCACGAAGGCGGACGCATGTTCAGCGGCTTCCCCGACCTGAACTACACGGTGGCGCTGAACGATCCGGGCCTGTTCAAGGGCATCGTCGTGGATGGCGCGCTGGCGGAAAACGGCATGATCTCGTTCAAGAACGCGCTGAATGAGCAGGACGCCGAAGCGATCCGCTCCTTCCTCACCGCGCGGGCGAACGAACTGAAGCGCAATCCGCCCCGGCAGGGTGGACGCGGCGGTGCGGCGGCGGCTCCCGCGCCAGCAGCGGCTCCGGCAGCGCCAGCCACTGCTCCGGCTGCTGCGCCGGCCGCTCACCAGTAGATGAAGTCACGCCCCGCGCTTGGAACAGCGCGGGGCTTTCGATTCGACTAATCCGGCAACACGATCCCCGGCAGCGGTTCTCGCGGCCGGTACAGCACCGCCACATGCCCGATGCGCGTCACCATCGCGCTATCGGTCTGCTCGGCCAGCAGCGCGAGCGCCGCGTCGCGCGCTTGCCGGTCCAGTCCCGGCAATCGCACCTTGATCAATTCATGGTCGTGCAGTGCGCGCTGTGTTTCGGCAACGACGCCGGGAGTAACCCCGGCGCCGCCAACCAGAATCACCGGCCTGAGCGGATGCGCCAACTGCTTGAGGCGGCGGCGCTGTTTTTCGGTAAGTTGCATGAGCCGCGCATTGTAGCGGCTCATGCCCGCTCACAAGTGCCTGTCTACAACCCCAGCGAACTGCGGATGTCCTGAAGCGTCGCCAACCGGTTCGGATTCATCTGGTGGATCGACAATATCCGCTCCGGATTCAGCCCCAGCCGCAGGATGTTCTCGTAGAACACGCGCGTGCCGATCACCTGAGGATTGGGCACCGGATCATTGGCCGGCGGGAAGTTGAACATGTCCGCATAGACCAGAATCTTCTCCTGCGGCAGCCACCCGATCACCAGCCCGTCGGCATGCGGCAGACCCTGAATCACGTGGATTTCCAGCGTGCGCGAACCATCGGTGAACACGCGCTTGTCGCCCTTGAAACCCTCGACCACGGCCTTGCGCCCCGACTTGGCCAGCGCATCCGGCGCAAGCGTTCGCGGACCCGACAACGCATTTTCCAGAAAGCGCTTGTTCACTTCCGGCGTCACGATCGTGATGCCTTCGGCCACCGCCGCCGCGATGCCGCCGGTGTGATCGAAGTGATGATGCGTGATCACGCCATAGCGGATCGGCTTGTTCGGAATCAGCCGGCGCACTTCGGCAATGCCGGCCAGCGCACGCGCCTCGCTCTGCGGACCCGGCTCGAACAGCACCACATGATCGGCGAACTCCACGGCCATCGAGCCATACGCACCGGTGATGCGATACACGCCCGGAGCCAGTTGCTCGGACAGCGGCTGCGCCGGCGCTGCGCCCCCCGGCGGACCGCCGCCACCACCACCTGCCGGAGCCGGCACCGCCATCAATTCCGCGAGCTTGGCCGGATTGGGCCAGGCCCCCAGAATCTGCGCCGTGAACACCGGCCAGCCGCCGCGCGACTGCGAAATCTGCGTGGGGTACATCAACCCCGCGTTGCTGCGATAGAACGAGTAGGTGGTATCCACCAGCATGTCGCCGTAGATGCTCTGTTCCACCCAGGTCTGCACGCGCTCGACCAGTCCATCGGCATTGATGTAGCCCACGACGCGATAGTTCTGTCCGCCCGGCGACTTCACCGGCGCATTCCAGGTGACCACCTGATAGCGCTTTCCATCGAGACTGCCGCGCTTCACGGTGGCGTTGTTCGCCGCCGCGCCCTTCAGAAAGCCCCAGGGCGTGGTCCAGATTTCAAGCTGCTGGGTCCAGCCGCCCGGCGAATTCGGGTTGATGTTCTGCTGGCCGCGTTGCAGCGAAGCCGCGCCGCCGGTCACCGGCTCGGCGTAGGTCTGCCAGGTGGCGCGCGAGGCCGGCACCGTGAAGTCGATGGCGCGCACATAGTCGTTCAGCGGCGTCTGCGGCCAGGGAATGTTGGCGTTGTTGTTCTGGCCGATGCTGTAGTTCGCGCCGGAACCGTAGTAGTAGATGGAGTTCAGACCTTCGATGCCCATTGCCCTGGCGGAATTGGCGATCACCGTGGCGGCGTTCTGCGCCAGAGCGGGCAATGCCGCGCAAGCGAGCACCAGCGGTATCAGCAGTTGACGGAAAATCCTCTTCGTCATGGCGGCCCCCAGTTTTGGTGTTGTGCGCTGATCATATATGGTAACCCCTTATGCCCAAACGTACCCGCTCCTCCCGCGACTGGTTGAAGGAGCACTTCACCGATCCCTATGTGCAGCGCGCGAAAGCCGAAGGCTGGCGTTCGCGCGCCGTGTTCAAGCTCGAACAGATGGACCGCAAGGAGCACTTGCTCAAGCCCGGCCAGACCATCCTCGATCTTGGCGCAGCCCCCGGCGGCTGGAGCCAGTATGCGCGCCGTCGCGTGGGTCGCAACGGCCGCGTGATGGCGATGGACATCCTGCCGATGGACGCGCTGCCCGGCGTCGAATTTGTGCAGGGCGATTTCCGCGAAGACGAAGTGCTGGCCCAACTCGAAGCGCTGACCGGTCCCCGCGCCGTGGACCTTCTGCTCTCCGACATGGCCCCGAATCTGTCGGGAATGAACGCCATCGACCAGCCCCGTTCGCTGTATCTGGTGGAGCTGGCGCTCGACATGGCCGCGCGCGTGTTGAAGCCCGGCGGCAACGCGCTGATCAAGACCTTCCAGGGCGCAGGCTTTCACGAACTGGTGATTGCCACACGCCGGCAATATGACTCGGTGAAACTGCTCAAGCCCGACGCCTCGCGCTCGCGCAGCCCGGAGTTGTACTTGCTCGCCAAGGGGCTTGTATCCGGGCAGGCAGGGCGATAGCTTCACCTGACCAAACCAGAAAGGGGGTTTTCGATGAACAAATTGATTCCCGTCGTAGCGGGCGGCATTGCATTGGCTGCGCTGGCCGGAGCCTATGCCGTCGTCACGCACGCAGCGGCCGCCAATCAGGCGCCGCCTCCACCGATGAACTTCTTCGTCACCAGCGTCGGCAAGGGCGATGGCGCGAACCTGGGCGGTCTGGCCGGAGCCGACGCGCACTGCCAGGCGCTGGCCGCCGCCGCCGGACGCGGCAACGCCACGTGGCGCGCCTACCTCTCCACCCAGGGCGACGGCGCGGTGAACGCCCGCGACCGCATCGGCGCAGGCCCCTGGTACAACCAGAAAGGCCAGTTGGTTGCCCGCGATCTGGCGCAGCTGCACGGCGACACGCTGGAACTGGCGCGCGTGGGCTCGCCCATGGGCAAGCAGTTCGCGCTGACCGAAAAGGGCCAGCCGGTCAACGGCGTGGGCGACACGCCCAACCAGCACGACATCATCACCGGCTCCCAGCCCGATGGTCGCGCCTACACCGACGGCATGGACCACACCTGCAAGAACTACACCACCAACGGTGACGGTTCGGCGCAGCTGGGCCACTCCGACCGCCAGGGCGGTGGCAATTCCTCATGGAATTCCGCCCACGGCAGCCGTGGTTGCAGCCAGCCGAATCTGGTGTCCACCGGCGGCGCGGGGCTGTTCTACTGCTTTGCGGTGAACTGAACCGGGGTCTGGTTCCCAGCCCCGCGATGGTGTAGCGTTGCGGGGCTGGAAACCCTTGAGGTTGGCCCCGCTTGAATGACTTGACCAAAAATGTGCTGATTCTGGTCGTAGTGGCCTTTTCGCTGCTCTACCTGTTCAGCACCTACATGCCCAAGGGCGCCGCCACACAGGAAGTGCGCTATTCGGCTTTTCTCGACGACGTCGAGGCTGGCCGCGTGGAGTCCGTCGTGTTGCAGGGCGACGCCATTCTTGGCGTGCGCAAAGACAAAACCCAGTTCCGCGCGCTGAACCCGGAAACCGACTACACCTCGCTGATCGGCATGCTGCACAAGGCCGATGTGTCGATCGAGGGCCGTCAGCCCAAGCAGCCGAATTTCCTGGTGCAATTGCTGTTGCAGTTGGCCCCGGCGCTGCTGCTGATCCTCGTGTTCGTCTACATCATGCGCCAGATGCAGGGTGCGGCCGGTGGCCGTGGCGCGATGAGTTTCGGCAAGAGCAAGGCGCGGCTGCTGGGCGAGGATCAGGTCAATGTCACCTTCGCCGACGTAGCCGGCGTGGACGAAGCCAAGACCGAAGTCGGCGAGATCGTCGACTTTCTGAAAGACCCCGGCAAATTCCAGAAGCTGGGCGGCAAGATTCCCAAGGGCGTGTTGATGGTCGGCAGCCCCGGCACCGGCAAAACGCTGCTGGCCCGTGCGATTGCCGGCGAAGCCAAGGTGCCGTTCTTCACGATTTCCGGCTCGGATTTCGTCGAGATGTTCGTCGGCGTCGGCGCATCGCGCGTGCGCGACATGTTCGA
>JAITMN010000322.1 GCA_031277355.1 Nevskiaceae bacterium
CAGGCGTATTCGAACAGGTGATAGCCATTGTCGAGTTTCCATGGCGCACGCACCGTCCACGGCGTGGCCTGCATGACCGGGTCCGTGATCGTCACCGTGTAGGTCATCGTCTCGGGACCAGTACGCTCGAAGCGTTCGACGATTTTCATCTCCGTGCTCGCCGGAGTGGGGTCGCGCGGTGAACCGCGCGTGGGCACGTCGGTCTGGCTGGTCTGGCCGTTGAAGTTGCTGGTTTCCACCACCAGCGTGTTGCCTTCCCAGTGGCCGCGCGAGGAGCCCAGCCATTGCTTGATTTCACCATCGAGTGCAGGCCGACCATCCAGCGGTACGATGCGCGTCTCGTGGACCATCTCCATGTTGATGACCACATAGCCCGGCGCCTGTATCAACTGAATGCCGTTGTTGTAGGGATTGGGAAGCATGCCATTGGGCAGGCCGCGCGTGATGCAGCGATTCCAGGTGCCGAAGTCGGCGATGCTGTCGAAGTACTCGCGATTCCAGTCGCTGCCCATCGTTTTCGAGAGCTGCTTGCCCAGGTCGGTGAGCGCCGGCAACTGGCCGTTGACCGGATCGACGATCAGCGAGGTTTGCACCGGCGCTTCGGTTTCTTCCATCCAGTGACCCATCGCGATGCGTCCCTCGGCTTCTTCGGCTTTGAAACGATCGTTCTGGGCGGTGATGCGGGTGTGCTGGGCTTCCAGTTCCTCGGACGTGAATTCCAGCCGCTCGCCAAACTCCGCAGGCCGTTGCAACGGCGTGGACATCAGATGCGAGATCGGCCAGGTGCCCTGAAGATCAGGGTCGCCCCAAGGAGTCTTGGACGGTTGCCACTGCGCCGCCAGCGCCACCGCCCCCGCAGCCGACATCAGCGTCAGCAATGTTGTTCCGGCCAACAGGTGACTTTTCATTGTGTTCCCCCATCACTGTGATACGCCGTATGGGCGCAGACCATATCACTGGCCCCGAATGGGTGCCAGACAGTCTGATCTGCGCCCTCCCAATCAAAACCGCACTTTCAGGCCAACGTAATAGCGACGACCCAACACGTCGTAGTACCCCGCGCTGGTCGAACCGGCCCCCGAGCTTGGGAGCGAGTACGCGCCTGGGCGCTGGCAGCCGGAGTTCGGATCGCTGGGGCACAGCGAATCGATATCCGTGCCATACGGGAAGCCCGTGGTGCGACCACTGCTGGCGGGTTGCCTGTTGAACAGATTGTCGATGCCCAGGCGCAGCGCCAGCATCTGGTTGATGTTCCAGTAGCCCGACAGGTCGAACACGCTGTAGGAGGCTACCGGCAGGTTTGATCCTGGCGAATAACTCAGGCGCGTGCCTTCGCCGCTGGCCGCCTGCGCATTGTTGCGGATCACCGCTTCGCGTTGCGCCACGCTGTTCACCACAACCGACGGCAAGAAGCGCCAGCGCAGATTGACGCCAACGGAGGGCAGGTTATAGCCCAGCGTCGTGAACAGCCGATAGCCGTAGGAGCCTGCGTTGAAGCTCGGCAGATTCGGCCCCAGCGATCCCTTCCACTCGATTTCCGGGTCGAAGCTGAACGGCGACTGCTTGGTCCGGTAGTAGTCGAGCCAAGTGCCCTCGACACTCAACGACACGCCGCCCGGCACACTGGCCAGACCCAGATCCGCCAACGGTGCGTTCCACCGCACCGCAAAGTCGATGCCTGAAGTGTTCACCGTAGCCTGATTGTCGAATGACAACTGCATCGTCAGCGTGCCGCCGGTGCGCTCGTTGCGAGGCACGACCCGGCAGGCATCGGTGTCAGCCTGCGCCTGCGCTTCGGCCACTGTGGTTACCTGCACGGTGCCGTAGCACAGATAACGGGCATAATCGACGGAGTAGGGCAGGATGGCGTCCTTGATGCTGATCTTGTACCAATCGATGGTGGCGGTGAGGCCGCGCAACCAGGCGTTGTCGAATGGCGATTGGATCACGAGGCCCGCCGTCCAGGTGTCGGCCGTTTCGGAGCGCAGGTTGGGGTTGCCCACCTGATTCAAGAACAGATTGCCGCCCGCGCCTGCGGCCGGTTGCGGGTTGACCAGGTAGAAATCATACGCGGCGGTTCCAGGCGTGGTTCCGTTGCCCATCTGCGCCTCGCAGATCAGTTTGGTGCTCTGGGCGCCGGCCTGCGTTTGGCCCGCTGCGAGCACCGCCGGGCCACCCGATCCCGGCACCGGGTTGGGCGCTGCGCCACCTGCGCCAAACGGCGAGTTGGACAACAGGCCGCAGGGATCGCCGAACACGACGGTGCCGCCGAACAGTTGTTGTAGCGGCAAGAACATCTCACCCATGTTCGGCGCGCGCGTGGCGCGGTTGAAACCGCCACGTACCCGCAGAGAATCGGTGATCTCGATATTGCCCAGGATTTTGAACGTCGTCGTGCTCTTGGTGTAGTCGTAGTCGGAGAACCGGATGCCCAATTCCAACTCGGCCTTGTTGACGCCAAAGTCCTTGATTACCGGGACCAGCGCTTCGGCGTAGAAGTCTCTGGCCTTGGTCTGCGCATCCATGTAACCGCTGGGGAACACGCCAATGGGTTGATCGGTGAATGAGGCGGTGGATTGCAGGATGTCGGGACGAAACTGTGTGGCGTTGCGGCGATACTGATAACCCAGCGCGCCGCGCACCTCGCCGGCCGGCAGTTCGAACAATCCGCCTTGCAGGTTGACCTCCACGACGTCTTGCTGCGTCTGCGTGTCGGTTTGCAGTGGCGCGGTCACCGCGTAGGTGCAGTCCTCCGAAGCCGGGACATCGCCAAAGAAAATGGTTTCATAGAAGCCGGAGGTGCAAGGCACGGCAATCGAGGCAAAGCCGGGGCTCACGCCTGGGTTGTTGGTGCGGTTGCTCTGCAGTTCGGCGCCGCGACCATAATCGGCTGCCGTCACCATGCCACGCCAGCGCGCCAGCGAGTTATCGCCATAGGCGACATCGTAGGTATGCGTCTCGCCGCGCGAATAGTACAGCTCAGCGGTCCAGTCCCTCACCGGCAAGTCATAGCTCAGCCCGGTTTCGATCTGCCAACTGGTCAGCGTGTTTTCGGTGGCGCGTCGGCCGAAGCTGTCCAGCGGCCAGGCTTCAAGCACCCAGTCGGTGGTCAACGGAGCCGTTGTGCGGCTGTTCAACATCAGCGCCATCGATACGGGCACGGGATGCTGAGCGCCTTGCGCTCCGTGGGCGATGAAGTTCGGGTTCCTGTACGCCTCGGGATTGGCCAGTATTTGTGCCGTCAGCGCCGGTGTCAGCGTCAACGCTGGATCGATTGGGCTGTCGGTGGTGGCGTTGTAAGGAATACTTGCCTCCCAACCCAGACTCATCGGCGTGCCGGCCAGAAAAGTTTTCGTGCGGCTTTGGGCAAAGCGCGCGCTGGTATTGAAGTGCACCCTGTCGCTGAGGTCGTAGCCGGCGGTGGTCATGAACGAATAGCGGGTCTGCGGCGCGCTGGTGTAGGTTTCGGTTTCGCTGTACTTCACCTGCTGGATCAACTGCGGACCGCCTGGGCAAGTGGTGGCGTTTGTCGAGTTGCAGAAGCCGTTGTCGTAGACGTTGTACAACGCATAACGGGCATTATCGATGCCGCCGGTCCATGACCAGGCGTTGTTGCTGGCCGGCAAGAACAGCGAGCCATCGCCATTGAATCGCACGTTGTTGTTGTTGCCATTTCCGGGGAATGAAAACACCGGAATGTTCGACGACGGACGCCCTTGAGAGTCGAGGATGGCGCCAAGGATGCCGGGGTTGGGCGGGTTCGACAGCATGTGGTAGCCATTGGCCCCGAACAGAAAGCCCAGAAAATTGCCGCCGACGGATGGGTCTTTCCAGGCGTCGGTATAGAAGCTGCGATTCTTGTCGTATGCCGCCTGACGATCATAGTATTCGGCGGCGAAGGTCACATGACCACGGCCTTCACCGAAGCCGGTGCCCACCAGCGCCGAGGCGCGCGTTTCCTGGCCATCGCCGGCTTCGGTGATGCCATATTGAAGGTCGGCTTCCAGACCCTCGTAGTCACGGCGCATGATGAAGTTGGTGACGCCGCCGATGGCGTCTGCGCCATAGGTGGCCGAAGCGCCGCCGGAAATGATTTCCACACGACGAATCATCGAGGAGGGAATGCCGTTGATGTCCACCGCCATCATCGAGTTCACGGGGGAGATGCGCCGGCCATCCAGCAGCACCAGACCGCGATTGGCGCCGAAGCCGCGCAGCGATACCGTGGCGATGCCCACGGTGTTGATCGGTGTGACCTGCACATCGGTATCGGTGGTGGTGGGCGTGGCTGCCGGATTGAAGTTGGGCAACTGATTCAGGTACGACTCGACGTTCAGTCCGGCGCGGCTTTCCAGCGCGGCGCTGTCCACTGACACCAGCGGGCTGTTGGCTTCGGTGTCGCGACGCACGATGCGTGAGCCGGTTACGGTGACTTCGGTGAGCTCGTCGGCGCCGTCGGCTGCAAACGCGACCGGCATGCTGCCTGCAACTATGGTCCAGACGGCGGCTGCCACTTGCGGGCAGCGCGGCAAGAAAGACTTCATGTGACCCCCGTTTATATTTGTGCTGTGTCCGAGTCTTTTTCACACCAATCAAGCGACGAGATAGGTGGTGACGCCCCCTTCGGAAATGATTCGCATGTCTGTCTTATGTCAAGACATTACGTTGAGCAGCGCTGCTGCGCAACACCCACCCACCGGCTTCAGCCGGTGGGTGTTTTGGCGTAACCCGTTATTTTTATTTCTTTGCCGGCGGAGTGTCGTTGTTGGTGGAGTAGGAACCACCGAAGTCCACCGTGCGCCCGTCGGGGAACTGGATGCCGCGTGGACTGCCGCGCTTGGCCCCATCGCGCGCCGCCGCCGCATCCACGATGATGCGCGTGCCCGGCTTGATCGAATCGCGCGTCCAGCCTCGACGCAGCAACAGACTCGGCGCACCGCCCTCGATGCGCCATTCCTCCGT
>JAITMN010000329.1 GCA_031277355.1 Nevskiaceae bacterium
AATTGCGATTGATCTCGTACACCTTCTCGAAGCCGCCGACGACCAGACGCTTCAGATACAACTCCGGCGCAATGCGCAGATACATCGCCATGTCGAGCGCATTGTGATGCGTGACGAAAGGACGCGCCGCAGCGCCGCCGGGAATGGGCTGCATCATCGGCGTTTCCACTTCCATGAAACCGCGTGAGTCCAACTCTTCGCGCAAGCGGCGCACGATGCGCGTGCGCGTCTGGAATACGGCGCGGGCGTCGTCGTTGACGATCAGATCGACGTAGCGCTGACGATAGCGGGTGTCTACATCGGCAAGGCCGTGCCATTTGTCGGGCAGCGGGCGCAGCGACTTGGCAAGCAGTCGCAGCGACGTGACCCTCACCGACAACTCACCGGTGCGCGTGCGAAACAGCAGGCCGGAAGCCCCGAGCGTGTCGCCCACATCCCAGCCCTTGAAGGCGTCGTAAGTCTCGCCGAGCGTTGCGGCTTGCAGGAACAACTGGATGCGCCCGGAGGGATCGGCAATCGTCGCAAAGCTCGCCTTGCCCATAACGCGCTTGGCCATCATTCGCCCGGCCACCGTGACCGCAATCGCCTGCTGCTCCAATTGCTCCGTGCTGTCGAGCGCGTGTGCCGCTTGCAGGTCGCCGGCGTAATGCGTGCGGCGAAAATCGTTGGGATAGGCGATGCCTCCCACGCGCAATTGCGCAAGCTTCGCGCGACGCTCGGCGATCAACTTGTTTTCGTCTGGCCGGTTTTCGTCTTGCGGCGTCTGTTCCTGCTGCCTGTTCACGCTACAACCCCGCCTTCAAACTGGCTTCCATGAAGGGATCAAGATCACCGTCGAGCACCTTGTCGGTTGCGCCGACCTCGACATCGGTGCGCAGGTCCTTGATGCGCGACTGATCGAGTACATAGGAGCGAATCTGATTGCCCCAACTGACATCGGACTTGGCGTCTTCCAGCACCTTCGCCGCCGCGTTGCGCTTGTTCACTTCCAGCTCATACAGCTTGGCCTTCAGCATTTTCATTGCGGTGGAGCGGTTCTTGTGCTGGCTGCGCTCGGTTTGGCAGGCCACGACAATGCCCGAAGGAATATGCCGCAGCCGCACCGCCGATTCGGTCTTGTTCACATGCTGGCCGCCCGCGCCGCTGGAGCGGTACACATCCATTTCGATGTCGGCGGGGTTCACCTCGATGTCAATGTCATCGTCGATCTGCGGCGAGACGAACACCGACGCAAACGACGTGTGACGGCGATTGCCCGAATCAAACGGGCTCTTGCGCACCAGCCGATGCACGCCGGTTTCGGTGCGCAACCAGCCGTAGGCATACTCGCCCTCGAAGGCAATCGACGCGCTCTTGATGCCGGCCACTTCGCCGGCGTTGGAGTCGAGCACTTCAGTGGTAAAGCCGCGTTGCGCACCCCAGCGCAGGTACATGCGCATCAGCATCTGCGCCCAATCCTGCGCTTCGGTGCCGCCCGCGCCGGCTTGAATGTCCAGATATGCGCTGTGCGAATCCATTTGCCCACGGAACATGCGCTTCAATTCCAGCGCACGCACGCTGGCGTCCAGGTCCGGCAGTTCGCGCTCCACTTCGGCCACCGCCGCCACATCGGCTTCGGCTTCGGCCAGTTCGAGCAGTTCCAGCGCATTGCTCACGCCGGATTGCGCTTCATCCAGTTGCGCCAGCTCGTCTTCCAGCCGCGAGCGTTCGCGGCCCAACTCCTGCGCACGTTCGGGCTTGGTCCAAATCTCGGGCTGTTCAAGCTCCAGGCTTACTTCTTCGAGCCGTTCTTTCTTGCCAGCATAGTCAAAGGAACCCCCGAAGCGAGGTGCTGCGGTCGAGCAGATCGCGGAGGCTACGGTTCAGTTGTGCGGTTTCCATCGGCATCGGGCGATTGTAGCAGCACCGCCGCCGCTACAATCGCCGCGCATGAGGCCGACGCCGGATCAGTAGAAGCGGTAGGCGACGCCCGCGCTGATCACCCAGGGGTCCAGATCATGCTTGGTTTGCAGCACCCGCGTGCCGTCGGCGGTGAAGAAGCTGGCCTTCGGGCGCACGAAGTAACGCTTGGCGTCGAAGGTAAAGCTCAGGCCACTGTCGTTGACAGCAATATCGATGCCCGCCTGCAACGCCGCACCGAAGGTGTTGCTGATGTCCACGTTCGTAAGGCCCAGCGCCACGGCATCCGCGCCCGGCTTGTCGCCCAGCGACACAAACCACGCAGGGCCCGCGCCCACATAGGGCTTCATCTCGCCCAGACCCGTGAAGTGATACTTCGCCGTGACGGTGGCGGGCAGAATCAGGTAGTCCTTCACCAGCTTCGCGCCTGCCAGGTTTCCCTTGCCCTTCACGCTGTGATTGGTGACGCAGCAGATGGTTTCGACGGAGAAGTTCGGCGCAAAGAAATATTCAAGCGCCACAGTCGGCACATATTGATCGCTGCCGGAAGTATTGGAACCGGCCAATGCGCCGGCAGCAGGACCACTGGCGCTGCTGACGCCGCCATCGGGAAGAACGCCGGTGACGAGCAGCTTGGCTTGCAATCTGCCATCCGGATCGCCCGCATGCGCGGCGGCAGAAGCGATCAGAGCGGAAGTTGCGGCGATGGATAAAAACAAACGAGATGTCATGGGGAGATAATCCTTTTCGTTGCAAATCGGAACCACGCGACTCCTGTGGTTCTTTGCGATGCGCCTGCAAGGATAATCACTGCGACGCTGCGACACCACTGCTAATTTGTCGCAAAACACAGCCACTTTGATTCAACGCATCACCGAATCGTTCTCATTTGTCTTTCGTCGCTTGCGCCACGTGATCGACGAGCAATTGCAAACGCCGCTCGCCCTGGTAGTGATTCACGTCGAGGCGATACACCAACTGCAACGTACCTTCGGGCGGCGAGGTGAACTGTTCGCCGAGCAGATTGAAGGCGATGGCGTCGAGGCGCGTGCTGCTGCCCGCAGGACGCAACCAATACTTCACATGCTTTTCGCCGACGACGCGCGAGGCGTCCACTTCAAAATTGCCGTGAAAGCAGGGTTCGGGAAAGCCTTGACCCCACGGTCCGGCTTCACGCAACACTTCAGCGGTTTGCAGACACAGGTCGGCAACATTCAATTCACCATCGGTCCAGATCGCATCATCCGGATCGATGCGTTGCAGGCAGCGCGCAATCTCTTCATCGAATGCGCGGGCGAATACGTCGAGCGATGTTTCGGCTATCGTCAATCCGGCGGCCATCGCATGTCCGCCAAAGCGCAGGATCAGGCCCGGATGCGACACGGCAATCGTGTCGATCACGTCGCGGATATGCACGCCGGCAATCGAGCGGCCTGAACCGCGCAGCGTGAGACCATCGCCTGCCGGTGCAAAGGCAATCACCGGGCGGCCCGCATGATCCTTCACGCGGCTCGCCACCAGTCCCACAACGCCCTGATGCCAGTCGGCGTCGTACAACACCAGACCTTGACGCTGCTGTGAAGGCGGCCGCCGCGCCAGCATGCGCACTGCGGCCAATGCCTGTTCCTGCATCTGACCTTCGATCTCGCGGCGCTGACGATTCAGTTCATCCAGTTGCGCGGCCAACGCACGCGCCTCGTCGAGCGAATCGGTCAACAGACAGCGAATGCCGATGGACATATCATCCAGACGTCCCGCCGCATTCAGACGCGGCCCAACAGCAAACCCCAGATCGCTGGCAACGAGACGATCCAGCTCGCGACGCCCCACTTCCAGCAACGCGCGAATACCCGGCACGCAGCGACCGGCGCGGATGCGCTGCAAACCCTGCGCCACGAGGATGCGATTGTTCTGATCGAGCATGACCACATCAGCCACCGTGCCCAGCGCAACCAGATCGAGAAACTGCGCCACCGATGCTGCGCCGGGCGGCAACGATGCTTCGCTCTGCAATTGCCGCTGCAATGCCGCCAGCACATAGAACGCTGCGCCCACGCCGGCCAGCGCGCGGCTGCCGAAACTGCTGCCGATCAGATTGGGATTGACGATCACATTGGCGCCGGGCAAATGCTCACCGGCAAGATGATGGTCGGTGATCAGCACGTCGATGCCGGCCGCGCGCGCATCGGCAACGCCTTCGTTGCTGGCGATGCCATTGTCCACCGTCACCAGCAGCGTGGGATCGCGCTCTCGCGCCAGCGCGACAATGGGCGGCGTGAGGCCGTAACCGAAACGAAAGCGATCCGGCACGAGAAAATCCACCTGCGCAAAACCCCAGCCGCGCAGCGCGCGCAGCATCAGCGCGGTGCTGGTGGCTCCATCGGCGTCGTAGTCGCCGACGACGAGAATCCGCCCGTTGCGATGACGCTTCAGCAGCGCGGCGGCCTCAGTCACACCATCCAGTGAACTGATCGGCAGCAGCGCGGCGATGTCGGTGGTTACCTGCGCGGCGCGACCAATGCCGCGTGCGGCGTAGATGCGTTGAAGCAAGGGCGGAAGATCACCACTGAGCTCCGGAGCCATCGGCACGGCGCGCTCACGAATCCTGCGCGAAGCCATCGCACTCACGTTGCCGCCTCGCGCCACCAGCGCACGGGTCTTCGCCAAGGCAGACGCGGCAACCATGAGGGCGCGATGCGCCAACCTCGTCCTCCGATCCACAATCGCAGCGAGGCCAGTTCACGCCGCGCCAACGCATCGCGCAGCGGCGCGAACCAATCTTTTTCCAATCGCTGCATCGGATCATCGCGCGGACCCAACGCGGCAGCGCTGCAACACACGATGGCCTCAACGGTTCCTGCAGGCAGATCGGAGAAGCGATCAGCCCGCTCCACCGCACCGCCACGCGCCTTCCACAGCCCGCGAAGAAAAACGTCGTCGCCATAGGCCGGCGGCAACGCTGACTGCGTGCCCGTCTGCTTGTTGATCGTCAACACATCGGGCTCGCCATTCCCGCCACCCCACAACCACAACCCATTCACCGCCAGTTCACCTCTGCGCTCGCGCGCCTGATTGCGCGGATGCTCATGCAGCCACATCTCGATCTCCGCGCCCACTGCCCGCATCGCGCGATCCGCCGCGCCGGGCGCAATCGACGCCGACAGCGCAGCGCCGAGCCATCGCGCCGGATCGCCCTGCCCCTGCGCATCCGATGGCAACCCCTCGATCAACAATGTCGGCGCAAGCGGATGCAGACGCAGTCCGCTGCCGTCGAACGCGCGATTGAACTCCTGGCTCCAACCCAACGCTTCCTCCGGCGACAGACGCAACAACCCCGCCGCGTGCAAACTCACCCGGCTGATCCCCGCCACCCGATGCACCGGCTGTGCAAACCACAACCCCTTGTCCGGCGCGACATCATCCAGCAAGCGCGCCGCGACGTGCGCCGGAGCCAATGCCAAAGCCTGCGCCGACGCCGCCGGCACCCCCGCCTCCACCAGCAACGCCGCACGCCAG
>JAITMN010000048.1 GCA_031277355.1 Nevskiaceae bacterium
ATGGGCGCGCTGGTGTTGATCATGGCGCTGTACTACGGCTTGCTTGGTTGGGCGGTGGTGCGCTGGCTGCCTGCACGTTCGCCGCTGGGTTGGCTCGTGGCAGTGCCGATGGCGTGGCTGCTGCTGGAATGGTGGCGCGGCTGGTTTCTGTCGGGCTTCCCGTGGTTGTCGTTGGGCTATTCGCAAACCGATACCTGGCTTGCAGGCTTCGCGCCAATCGGCGGCACGCATCTGATCAGCGCGTGGCTGCTCATCAGCGCAGGCGCGCTCGTGACATTGGCGCATGAATTTGTACTGGCGCGGTGGCCTGCATCGGCGCAAGCGCCTGCGCCACATCGCTGGCGCTTCATCGCGCTTGCCGCGTTGCTGTTGCCGTGGCTGATCGGCGCACCGCTGCGCAGCGTGCAATGGACTGCGCCCGATGGCGCATCGGCCAGCATCGCCATCGTGCAGGGCGCAATTCCGCAAGACATCAAGTGGCTTGAATCCAATCACGATCACATTCTGGATGTTTACGAAAATCTGAACCGTGATGCCTTGGGCGCGCAATTGATCGTGTGGCCCGAATCCGCATTGCCGGATTTCGCCAATGCGCTGGCGCCGTGGATCGGCGATCAGTGGCGCACCGTGCAAGCGCAAGGTTCGGCGTTGATGCTCGGCGTGATGCGCATAGACGATAACAGTCAATACGTTTACAACTCGGTGCTTGCATTGGGCGATGGCGAACCGGGTTTCTACGACAAGCAACATCTGGTGCCCTTCGGCGAATATTTTCCCGTGCCCGCCATCGTGCGCGAATGGCTGCGTCTGATGAGCTTGCCGAACGCGGATTTTGATGTGGGCGTTGCCGATCCGCCCGCGCTGCGCGTGGGAGCGCTGCGCGTTGCCACCAGCATTTGTTATGAAGACGCCTACTTCAGCACGCTGCGATCCACGATCCGCGATTCGCAGTTGCTGGTGAATGTGACGAACGACGCCTGGTTCGGGCGATCCGCCGCACGCTATCAACACCTGCAAATTTCGCGGATGCGCGCAATCGAATCTCGCCGCTATTTATTGCGCGCGGCAAACGATGGCGTTTCAGCGGTGATCGCGCCGGATGGCCGGATCAAGTCGCGTGCCCCGGAGTTCGCGCCTGCGGTGCTGCGCGGCGACATCGAGCCGCGCGGCGGCGACACGCCCTATTTGCGACTAGGCAATTCCCCGATATTGTTAATGGCTGCCCTGGCATTGGCCGCATCTATCGCATTTGCACGGAAACTTCCGGCGCGCGGGGCAGTCTGAGACGGAAACTTCCCTATTGAAGAGGCTTGCCCCAATGACCGCAGACCGTATTGGCCGTAAACTCGTTTTCGCCCTGATAGCTGGCGCGGTGCTGAGCGCATGCTCGTCATCGGCCAGCACAGCCATTCCTGCGCAGACTGTTGCGGCTGCCGCCGCGAGCAGCGCCTCCGCACCGCTGGTGCAGGGGCTGCCGGATTTCACCGCGTTGGTGGATCGCTATGGTCCTGCCGTCGTCAACGTGCAGGTCACCGAGCGGCGCGATGCGCCGGCGCAGCAGGGCCGCGCCAATCCGCGCGGTCAGCCGGGCCAGCCGGGTCAGGCTGATCCCAACGATCCGTTCTCCGAATTCTTCCGCCGCTTCGGTATTCCCAATCCTCAGCAAGGTCCGCAAGGCCCGCAGGACGGCGCTCCGCGCGGCGGACGCGGCGCTCCGGCGCGCGGCGAAGGCTCGGGCTTCATCGTCACCGCCGATGGTTACATCATGACCAACGCGCATGTGGTGCGCGGCGCGACCGATGTCACCGTGAAGATGACCGACCGCCGCGAATATCCGGCCAAGGTGATCGGTCTCGACGACCGCACCGACGTCGCCGTGATCAAGATCGACGGCAAAGACCTTCCCACCGTGCGCATCGGCGATCCCACTGCGTTGAAGCCCGGTCAATGGGTGGTGGCGATTGGCTCGCCGTTTGGCATGGAAAACAGCGTCACCGCCGGCATCGTCAGCGCCATCTCGCGTTCGTTGCCCGGCGATCCCTATGTGCCGTTCATTCAAACCGACGTGGCGGTGAATCCGGGCAACTCCGGCGGTCCGCTGTTCAATCTGCAAGGCGAAGTGATTGGCATCAACTCGCAAATCTACAGTCAGACGGGCGGCTACATGGGCCTGTCGTTCGCCATTCCGATTGACGTCGCCAATGGCGTGCGCGAGCAATTGGTCAGC
The DNA here is from genome assembly GCA_031277355.1 of Nevskiaceae bacterium. GTDB lineage: Bacteria > Pseudomonadota > Gammaproteobacteria > Steroidobacterales > Steroidobacteraceae > ZC4RG30. The sequence continues at coordinate 2,228 of JAITMN010000048.1, forward strand.
GGCGGCAAGGTGCAACGCGGGCGTATCGGCGTGGGTATCCAGCCGGTTACCGCTGCGCTGGCCGATTCGTTTGGCCTTGATCGTCCGCGCGGCGCGCTGGTCGGTTCGGTGGAAGGCGGCAGTCCCGCCGACAAAGCGGGCCTGAAGGCCGGCGACATCATTCTCGGCGTGGATGGCCGCGCGGTGGAGCGTGATGCCGAATTGCCGTCGATCATCTCCGGCGTGAAGCCGGGCAAGACCGTGAAGCTGGAAGTCTGGCGCGATCGCGGCGTGAAGACGATGACGGTGAACGTCGTCGAACTCAATCCCGATGAGACGGTGGCCTCCAATGATCAGAGCGGCGGCGACAGCGCCGCTCAGACCGCCGATGTGCTGGGCATGAAAATTCGGTCGCTGGCCGCCGACGAGCGCAGCAACGCTTCGACCGAAGGCAATCTGGTGGTCGAAGACGTCGAAGGCCCGGCTGAATTGGCGGGCGTTCAACGCGGCGACATCATCCTTGGCGTGAACGGCACGCGCGTGAAAACGCAGGCTGAATTGGCTGCCGCCGCCAAGCGTTCGGGCAAGACCGTGGCGCTGCTGATTCAGCGCGGCGATGCGCAGATTTTCGTGCCGGTGAAGATTCCGTAAACAAACGGGGGACTGGCCCGCAAGGGCGCTTGTGACCGGAGAAGGCCCGCTTCGTGCGGGCCTTTTCTTTGTGTATCCTGACAGACCCTTTATCCACCGCTTTCCCATGCAAGAACGCTAC
>JAITMN010000050.1 GCA_031277355.1 Nevskiaceae bacterium
GCAGACGCGCGAGCAGACGCGACTGCGCCGCTGCGCTTTGCGTGGCGATGAAGATCGTGTCGTCGCCGCAGATCGTGCCGACGACTTCCGGCCACGCGGCCTTGTCGATGGCTACCGCGACGCTGCCGGCTGCGCCCACCGACGTGCGCACGACGGTGAGGCTTGCCCCGGCGGTGCGAATCTCGCGCACGAAGCGATCCACGGCGGCGAAATTGCCCTGCGCCTGCGCCACTTCGGTTGCCGGCGGCAGGTAGCGGTCGGCGGCTTTCAGCACGCCCAACTCGCGCATGTCGCGGCTCACCGAAGACTGCGTGACCTCGAAGCCATCCTTGCGCAGCAGCTTGACCAAATCCGACTGGCGGCGCACGGGCGCGCCGCGCAGGATGCGCAGGATCGCGTCGCGGCGGGTGGACTGGTGGCGGTCGATATGCATAAGAATTCACATTCTATGCATAAAAATTCAGGCATGCAAGCGCTCAGGGCGATGCCTCCGCCGAGCGCGCGCCGCCGCGCAGGATCGTGTAGTCGATGTCCGCGCTCTGCGCCCGGCCGGATTCCAGCCGCACCGTCCAGCGATTGTTCAGCGTGTAGCGCAGCCGCAGCGTGTTGATCGCTTCGGCCAGCGAGATGCCGTAGCTGATGTACAGCCGTGGCGACAGATAGCGCCCGAACACCAGACTTGATTCGTTGTTCAGATCGGTTTCCAGCGAGACGTCCTGTATGCCGATCTGGCTGCCGAAATGCTGGGCCAGCATCGCGCCGCCCTGCGCCAGCAGCACCGCGCTGGCGGCGTTGCGTGAACTGGAATTCTGCACCGATTGCAGTGAGCCGCCCGCGAGGATCAGCGAGGCGATCTGCCACTGCGGCAGCGAGGGTTCGGAGTAGAACGTCATGCGCGGTTCGCGCAGCGTGCCGCGCACGTTCACGCCGGCAGTGACTTCGGGGAATATCTTTTCCGCGCGCAGATCAACGCCCGGATCGCCGAGCAATTGGTTGTTGAAGATCAGCCGTCCGCGCGTGACATCGAGCTTGCGGCCAAAGGCCGAGTACTGCCCGCCTTCGGCGATGGATAGCTCTCCCTGCCCGCGCGTGACGCCGAATTCATCGCCGCGCACATTCAGCGCGCCGCCCAATCGGCCGGTGAGGCCGAAGGCTTCCAGATGCACGTTGTCGCCCAACTCCACGCGCACGTCGCTGACGACCACCCAGCGCATGTCGGGGTCCACGCGCGGCGTGCCGACCCTCACCTCATCGCTGGAGGCCAGCACCGCGTTGGTGAGGTCGGCCGGTTCCAGCTTCACTTCGGGCAGCAGCAGCGTGCCGGTGACGTCGATGCGCCGGCCAGCGATGTTGAACGTGAGATCAGGCGAGGCGCGCGCCACCACTTCGGGCACATCCACCACCAGCAGATTCTGGCCGGATATCTTCAACTGGCCGTAAGGCTCGCGGTCTTGCCAGCGCAGGTTGCCCGAGAAGTGCATCGGCTGCCCGCCCAGCGTGGATTGGCCGGTGAGTTCCAGGCGATTCGTGTCGAAGTGCGCATCGAGCGCCAGATCGCGCATCGCCAGATTCACCTGAAAGGCGTCGATCTGCGCATCGCGCAATTGCAGCAGGCCATCGACCGACGGCGCACCCAGCGTGCCGCCGAAGTTCACCTTCGTGGTCATGCGTCCGGATGCGCGGTCGATGTCGCCGACATAGATATCGACGAGGCCCAGGCCATCGGTGGTCATGTCGAGCGTGCCGGTGAGCGGATGATCGCGCCATTCGCCCACGGTGCGATCCGTGCTCAGCGTTGCGGTGAGGCCGCCGGATTCGCCGGCGTTCAGACCGGCGGTGAGCGTCAGCGCATCGGCGATGGCAATGGCGTCGATTTCACCCGAGCCCAGCGCCATGCGTTCGACGCGGCCATTGGACAGGCGGCGTTCCAGCGTGGCGTCTTGCAGTTGCGCATGCAGTTCGCCGGTGGGATCGACGCCGCGTTCGCCGCGCGCCGAGGCTTGCACGTTGATCGTGCCCAAGTAGGCGATATCGGACGAAAGGCCCGCCGTCATTGCCGCCAGTGGCAATTGCGAGGCGTCGAAGGCCGCGTTCCACTGCTGTGCGTTGAACTGGCCGCTGCCGCACAGCCGCGCGGCTTCGCCGATCAGACACAGCCGATTAAGGCTTGCCGCCAGCGCAGAGAGCATCAACGGCGTCTGCTGTTCCAGTCGCAGGTGAAGATTGCGGTCGTCGTTCAGCGTTACCGTGTCGATCACGCCGCGCCAGGTGTCGTTGGAGATCGCGCCCCTGGCCGACAGTTCAAGTTTCACCGGCGTGGCCAGCGTTTCAAGCGTGATGTGCTGCGATGCCGGTGTGCCATCGAGCGTGAGCGTTGCGCGTTGAATGTCGCGTGCAACGGTTTGCAGTCTTTCCAGCAGTATCTTGCCGCCGGCGCGCTGACCTGCGCCCAGGTCGATGTCAAGGTCGGCGTTCAGCGAACCCAGCTTCGTGTTGAGCCAGGAGAAATTGCTGCCGCGTGCGTTGAGTTGCAGCAGCGGAGCCTGTGTGGTGCCGGCCCAACGGCCGCGTGCGTTCAGTTGACCGCGCGCTTCGGGGTCCAGAAGACTCAGGTCTTCGGCGTTGATCACAAAGCGCAGATCGCGTGCGCCGGGTTCGACGGAGCCATTCAATTGCAGTTGCGTGCGGCCGAGTCGCAGGTCCACGTCGTCGAATTGCCAGTTCGAGGATTGCGCGCCGCGCGCCATCGTGCCGTGACCGCTCAGCGCCTGCTTGCGCAATTGGCCGCGCAGATTCGCCACCGATACGCTGAGCGCGCCATCGGCGCCGAACGGCGTGCCGCTGGCGTTGAAGGTGAAGTTCAGTTCACCGGGCAGATCGGGCCGCAGCGTTTCGGGGTTGATATTCGAGGCTTGTCCTTCGACGCGCCAGGATTCCTGCGGCTTCCAACTGGTTTCACCGGAGAAGCGCAGTTCACCTTGCAGCGTTTGAAACTGCGCGTCGGCAATCAGGAAGCGCTGCGTTTCCAGCGTGCCTTGCGCATTGAAGGGCGAGGAGGGCAGACCGAGCGCTTCGACTTCACCGGAAGTTGCGACCTGCCAGGGTTTGTCGCCGGTGAGCGTGTAGCGGCCACGCAAGCTGTGAAACGCGGGCGATGCGCCGGCGAGCGGCCAGCGAAAACGGCTCCAGTCACCGGTGAGCGCCAGATGCTGACCGCCGCCCTCGCGCAGCAGCACTTCGCCGCTGGTGGTGATGCGCGCGCCGGATGCGATGTGCTGCGCGTTGGCCGAGCGTATTTCCAATCGCCGCATGCCGTACTGGCCGGAAAAATCCACGTTGAACGGGCCGCTGCCGAGGCCAGCCGGATCGGCTGAACCCTGCGCGGTGAAACCCTCCTTGCTCGCCGCGACATCGAGCGTGCCGGAAATCAGCCCCAGCACCGCGCTGCCGCCGAAGGGAACCAGATCGAAGTCTTGCACCACAGCCTTTGCGTCGTAGCGCCATCCGCTGGTCAGCGTGTGCGCAGCGCCGGTGAGCTGCGCGTGAAAAGGCGCGGTGATCGTGATGTTCAGCGGCAATTCGTTGAGATCGCCGTCGAAGCTGCTGTCGAAGCGCCACGCGGGCAGCGTTGCGGGGGTGTAGTCCACGTCCATATCGCCGTTCAGCGCCAGTGGCACGGCGGCGCGCAGACGGCCATCGGCGTGAATCAGCGCGTTCATCGCCGGCATTTCACCCTGCGCATTGCGCACGCGAATCTGTGCGGTGCGGATCGCGGCGTCGCCGCTCAGATGAGTGAATTCCAGGGTGCGGCCGCTGATCAGCGTAACCGATAACTCATCGATGCTGGCGTCGTACACATCCACGCGCATCAATCGCGGCAGAAACTTCGGCGTGCGATTGGGCCGTGGGCCGGGGTTGGCCAGCACGGTCACTTCCACGCGCGCCACCTGCGGACGCATCACGCCGATCTGGCGCACGAACAACGGCGCCAGTTGCACGCGGCCTTGCATGTCCTGCGCGAGAATGTCGGCGCGGCGATGGTGAATCTGCGCGCGGCCGATGCGCGCGCCGCGCAGCAGCGTGCCGCTGACGTCGTCGATATGCAGCGTCACAGGGCCGATGCGGCCCACGCGGTTCAGCGTGTCGATGGCAAAGCGCAGGCCGCTTTGCGTGGTGATGACCCATGCCAGCAGCGCCACCGGCGCCAGCAGCAGCAACGCAACGATCAGCAGCGATGTTTTCTTGCGCCAACTCATAGCTGCGGGGAGATGTTCAGATGCAGTCGCGGACTGCCGTTCTGCGACAACGGCTGCGCGATGTCGATGCCCAGCGAAATGCCCGGCAGGCGAAAGCGCATGCCCACGCCGGCGGAGTATTCGAGTTTGTCGCCCCACTCATTGAACGCATTGCCGGCATCGACGAAAGCCGATATCGCCAGATTGCGCGGCAATTCGCGCACCAGTTCCGCGCTGCCGATGGCCAGATGCCGGCCGCCGGTTTTCTTGAAGGCGATGCTGCCATCGGGTTGCAGCACCTGCACTTCGGGCGAAAGGCTGTCGTAGCCAAAGCCGCGCACGCTGCGATCGCCACCGGCGAAGAAGCGATAGATGCCGGGCAATTCCTCGAAGTTGCGCACCGTCGATGCGCCCAACTCCGCGCGCAGCAGCATGCTCCACTTGGGCCACAAGGCAATGGCCCGTTCGGCCTGAATGTGCAGTTGCAGGAAGTCGGAGTCCGAGCCCAGCGCCGAATGTGAGCCTTTCAGTTCGATGAAGAACGGGCGCGTGAACAGCGTTTCGCCCAGAAATCCCTGCGGTACGCGCGCGAAGGCAATGCCGGGGACCAACAGGTTCGCGGTGGAGTTCAGCGCGCCATCGTCGGTGGTCGTGTGCGTGAGGCCCAGCGATATCACGCGCTGCCAGCGACCGAACACCTGCGTCAGCGAGGGCGTCAGCGAGTTCTCGACGGTTTGCACGTCGGCGCGTTCTTCACGCTGCACCAGCGCCAGCAGCGAGAATTTTTCCAGCGCCGGATCGCCGATGGGAATGTCGTAGCGCGCCTCTGCGCTGCGCTGGATCGACGAAGCGCGAATCTCCGAGCGGAAACGATGACCGCGATCATTGACGCGCGAATCGATCCAGCCCACCGTGCCGCGCGTGGCGGTGTCGGTGCCATAGCCCAGCGAGAACGTCAGACGGCGGCGGCCACGATCGGCGGTGATCGAAATCGGCACGCTCAAGGTTTCCGGATCGCGCGCACCGGGCACGACTTCCAGATTGGCGAAGTACAGGCTGTCGTCCAGCGCAAACTGCGTGCGCAGCAGCAGGTCGGTGGAATACGCCTCGCCGGTGCGAAATCGCAGGAAGCGCTCCATCAAATCCGGGCGGATCACGCTTTGCTGAATCGTCACCTCGCCGAAGTGATACTGATCGCCGGTGGACAGGCGAAGGTCCACGCGGGCGGTGTGCGCGTCGGCATCGACCAGCAACTGATTTTGCAGCAGCCGCGCGTCGAGATAACCATTGGACTCGGCGATGCGCGTCAGTTCGTTGCGCACGCGGTCGTAGTCGGCATGCAGCAGGCGATTGCCCGCCACCAGCATCGTCTGCGCGCGCATGCTGTCGAAGATGCCGCTGTCGGCGCCGGGGCCTTCTATCGTCAGGTTCACCGCTTCCAGCGTCACCGGCGTGCCGGGCGTGATGGTGATGTCCACGCGCCAGTCCTGACCTTCCTCACGATAGGCCGATTCGATCTGCGGGGCGTAGAAGCCAAAGGGCCGCAGCGCGTTGCCGATCTCCTCGTCGATGCGATTGAACATGCGCTGCACCGTGTCGGCGTCGAGGTCGCGGCGGTCCTTGTTGCGCTCCACGCTGAGAAAGGTCAGCACGTTCTCGCGCTCGGGACCGCTCACGCCGCGCACGTCGATGACGATGCGCGCGAATGCGGGCGTTTGCAGCAGCATCAGCAGCAGGACGGACACGCCGCGCCAGGACCAATGGGTCATCGGAAAATCAGCGGCGTGGCGGCGGGGAACATGATGGCCGCAGATGATAGCAACGACTGCCTAAACGTTGCGTGAACGAAAAACCGCACTATCCGCGCAGCGGACCCAGCTCGCGCGCAAACGCCAGCATCTTGCGCGCGAAGGGTTCTTGCGAACGCCGCTGCACGCGCCGCCAGGCTTCCCATGCATTCCCCGCCAGCACGCCCGCCAGCAGGAAATACGCCACGCCAAAAACCATGAACACGGCGTAGCTGCACGCCGCTGCAATGATTCCAAATATCCACTGCCCGGCGTATTTGGCGGGGGACGTGGGCGGATCGGTGAGGATGACCAGCGCGAAGTACAGCGCCGCATCGACATCAGGCGATCGGAATATCTCGGCGACGTGGCGCGCGTCGCCCAGAAACGCGGTCAACGTGAACAGACAGAAATGCGCGCCGAGAAATGACAGCACCAACGGCAGCTTGTTGACGCGGTTGGCCAGATAGAACCCGCCCGCCAGCAGCACCACGCGCAGCCACGGCGGCGACACTTCGGGCAGCGCGCCCCACCAGCTCTGACCATGCGGCATCAGATAGAACATCAGCACCAGCCCGAAGGCGGCGGGGTTCAGCACATTGGCCTGGCGCGTGCGCAGCAGGTACTTGCTCAATACCGCCACCACCGATGTGACGACTGGCACCGCCCACGGCTCCTGCGAGCGCATCACCATCACCACGATCATCGCGGTGAGGACCGCGCCGCCGGGATATTCCCAGCCGCCATTGCGCAGCCGCAGGATGATGAGGTCGACAATGCCTGCGGCCAGTACGCTTGCGCCCATGTTCAGCGCCACCACCCCGACGCCTTCGCCCGGCGCGGCGATGAACGTCAGCATCAGCAGAAGCAGGGTCAGCAGCCCCTTGGGGGTCTTGAAGAAGCGGATCAGCTTACGCATGGCCGAAACCCGCCGTCTGATGGCGCGCAAGGTCCGGCGTGATCAGCAGGCCCTCCACGCCCATGCGATCGAGCAATGCGATGCCCTGCTCGGGGCCCAGCACGAAGGCTGCTGTGGCCAGCGCGTCGGCCAGCATCGCCGTGGGCGCGACCACGGTGGCGCTCGCGAGGCCACAGGTCGCAGCGGTGTCGCGGGGGTCGATGATGTGCGCGCCGCGCTCGTAATCGCCGGAGGTGCACACCGCGCAATCCGATACGCGCAGTCGATCCATCAATTCATTGCGCTCGCGCGGGTGACGGATGCCCACGCTCCAGGGCTCGCCGGACCGGTTTTTGCCGCCGCAGTAGAGGTCGCCGCCGGCGTCGATGCAGAAATCGCGGAAGGGTTGCAGCTCGCGCGCGGCTGCGTCCACCGCCAGACCCTTGGCAACCGCGCCGAGGTCCAGGGTCAGGGATCGTTTGAGCAGAATGGTGCGCCGGTCTTCATCGAGCACCACGTCGCGGAAGTTGGCCTCAGGCGCTCCCGGCGCATCGCTGATCGCGCCGGTGACGTAGTGCCGGCGGTAGCCGCGCCCGGCCATGTGGCTGCCCAGTGTCGGATCGAACGCGCCTTGGGTCTGTTCAGCCACTTTCAGGGCGAAGCGCACGGCTTCAAAGAGTATGGGGCTTGCCGGTGTCGCCACGCCGACCGGTAACTGACGCAACGGGCTGGTTTCGTCGAAGCGCGAGCACACCGCCTCCACCTCGCGGAACCAGCCGAAAGCTCGCGCCAACGCGGCCTCCGGAGCATCTGCTTCGATGGACACTACCGTACCCATTGCTGCCATGTGGCGAATCACGTTGAGGCAGTCAGGCTGGATTGTGCGGTGTGTTCACCGCCGTCAGTGTATCTCGAAGGGCCGCGCAATGCCGTTGCGGGCAAATAAGCTTCGCGATCAGGGCGAAGTAGGCGCTGGCTCCTCGACGGGCGTCTGCGCCTCCTCCAGCGCCTCCACCAGCGCGTAGTAGTAGGCATCGGCGCTCTCGGTGGCGCGTGACACGTAGTCCACATCCGGGCCTTGCAGCGCCACGGGCTGCGGGATGATGTGGCTGATCACATCGC
>JAITMN010000148.1 GCA_031277355.1 Nevskiaceae bacterium
CTGGGCGGCAGCGTCGTCGATGCGCAGGCTGCGGCAACGCTGTGGCGCGACGTGCGCGAGCAGCGGCATGCCGCGTTTGCCGGCGCATCGCCGCTGTGGCGTTTTGCCGTTGCCTCCACTGCGCCGCCGTTGTCGCTCGGTGCGGGCGCGGTGATCGAATGGAATGGCGCGCAGCGCTGGTTGCGCACATCGATGCCCGCCGCGTCTTTGCGTGAGCGGGCGCGTGAACTGGGCGGGCATGCCACGTTGTTCCGCAATGCAGATTCGCCACACAACGGCGATGCGCAGCCGGATGTGTTTACACCATCGAGCGCGCCGCTGGCGGCCATTCAACGCCGTCTTCAGGATGAATTCGATCCGGCGCGAATCTTCAACCGTGGGCGCATGGTCCGCGAAGCGGAGAGCTGAATTGCAGACGCAGTTATCCGAAGAATTCCGTGGCACTCGCGAAGGCGAGGACGGCGCGGCGTTGCTGCGCAGTTGTGTGCACTGTGGATTTTGCACGGCCACCTGCCCGACGTATCAACTGCTGGGCGATGAACGGGATGGCCCGCGCGGGCGCATCCATCTGGTGAAGCAATTGCTGGAAGGTCAGGCGGCGTCGGCCAGCACGCGGCTGCATCTGGACCGCTGCCTCACTTGCCGCGCTTGCGAGAGCACTTGTCCTTCGGGCGTGCAGTATGGGCGGCTGCTGGATATTGGCCGCGCGGTGATCGAGCGCAAAGCGCCGCGATCATCGCTGCATCGTGTTGCGCGAAGGTTGTTTGCGGCGTTCCTGACCGGGCCGCTGTTTGCGCCCGCAGTACGCATGGGGCGCTTGGCGGGGCCGCTGTTGCCGTTGCGATGGCGCATCGATGGGCGTGATGTTGGCCTTTCGCACGCGGCCACGGCTTCTGCTTCGCTGAACTCGCCGAAGGCCACACCCACGCGCCGCATGCTCTTGCTCGATGGCTGCGTGCAGCCCGCGCTGGCTCCCCAGATCGACGCGGCGGCGCGTCGTCTGTTCGCCCGCTGCGGCATCGAGTTGGTCAACGTGACCAACGACGCCGGTTGCTGCGGCAGTGTTCATCACCATCTCACGTTGCCCGATGGTGCGCTGACTCGTGTTCGCGCCAACATCGACGCCTGGTGGCCGTTGGTGGAATCCGGCATCGAAGCCATTCTGACCACCGCCTCCGGCTGCGGCACGATGCTGCGCGACTACGCGCATCTGCTGCGCGACGATCCGGCCTACGCGCAACGCGCCGCGCGAATCAGCGCGTTGGCGCGTGATCCTTCCGAGATATTGGCCGCCGAAGCCGCGCAGCTTGCAACACAACTACCCGCTGACGCGCCACCCACGCGCGTGGCTTTTCATTCGCCGTGCAGCTTGCAGCATGGCTTGCGCATCAAGGGCGTGGTGGAAAACCTGCTGCGCCAACTCGGCGCGCAGTTGACGCCGGTGGCCGATGCTCATCTATGCTGTGGTTCGGCGGGAACCTACAGCCTGTTGCAGCCGGCGCTGTCCGAGAAACTGGGGCACGCGAAGGTTCAGGCATTGCAGGCCGGGCAGCCGCAAGTGCTGCTCACTGCCAATGTCGGCTGTCTGCGTCAGATTGCGCAGCGCAGCCAATTGCCGGTACTACACTGGATCGAGTGGGTGGAAAGGCGATTACGACGATGAAAATGCGGTCGATTCTGTTGATCGTGCTGTTTGCCGCAGGCTGCGCGCAGCAATCCGACAATGCGGCTTTCAGCGGCGGCGCGGCTGCGCCGATGGCGGCAGACGTCATTGGGGAGGAAGTATCGCAGTCGGAGTCTTCCGCGTCGGAGGCCGTATCGCCTCAGCCCTCTGGCCCCATGCTGGCCTATCGCTATCAATACGGCATTTCGCTGGCTCCCGAACGGCTGCGCGCCACGCTGGCGCAACATGAAGCGCAGTGCGTGGCCGCAGGCACGGCGCAATGTCAGGTCATCGAATCATCGGTGTCTGAGCAGCAGGAGCGGTGGATCACCGGCAGTCTGAACATCCGCGCCACGCCGGCATGGCTGAGCGGCCTGCGTGATCGGCTCAGCGCCGACGCGGCCAATGCCGGCGGACGCCTGTTCCAATCCAGCGTGCAATCGGAGGATTTATCGCGGCAGATCGTGGATACCGAAGCCCAGCTTCGCGCCAAGACGACGCTGCGGGATCGTCTGCAACAATTGCTGGCGACGCGCCCCGGCAATCTGTCCGACTTGCTGGAAGCCGAACGCGCCTTGGCGCAAGTGCAGGGTGAACTCGACGCCACGCAATCGGTGTTGGCGATGATGCGCGCCCGCGTGGCGATGTCGGTGGTGACCATTCGCTACGAGTCGGTGGCCACGATGTCCCAGCCCAGCGTTTGGCGGCCGATCCAGGAGGCGTTCTCCGATACGGCGGCTGTCTTCGTGGATTCGCTGGCGATGCTGATGCGGGCGGTGGTGTTCCTCGCGCCGTGGGTATTGGTCGGCTGGATTGTCTTTCGCGTGGCGCGACGCTTCGGATGGTTTCGCCGACGCCAGCGCACGCCGCCGCAATAGCAAATCCCGGCGGCTCTACGTGTGCTGGCGAAGTTTCGATTTGGAGATCGTGCGCACCAGCACATAAGCCAGCGGCACGAACAACACCGCCAGGATCGTGCCGGCGATCATGCCGCCGATCACCGCAGTGCCGATGGCGATGCGGCTTTGCGCGCCCGCGCCGGTGGAGAGGGCCAGCGGCATCACGCCGAAGATGAAGGCCAGCGAAGTCATCACGATGGGCCGCAGCCGCAGCCTTGCGGCTTCCATCGCTGCTTCACGCGCAGTGCGTCCACCGCGCTCGGCCTGTTCGGCATATTCAACGATCAGGATCGCGTTCTTCGCCGCCAGGCCCATTGTCGTGAGCAGGCCCACCTGAAAATACACGTCGTTGTAGAGCCCGCGCAGCCACACGCCCAGCACCGCGCCGAGCAGTCCCAGCGGCACCACCAGCATCACCGCCACCGGGATCGACCAACTCTCATACAGACCGGCAAGACACAGGAATACGACCAGCAGCGAGATCGCATACAGCAGCGGCGCCTGACCGCTGGACTGACGTTCCTGATACGACAACCCGCTCCAGTCGATGGCCGTGCCCGGAATCTTCGCAGCCAGGTCTTCCATGTGCTGCATGGCTTCGCCGGTGCTGCGGCCGGGTGCAGCCGCACCCTGAATTTCGTAGGAAGTCCAACCGTTGTAGCGCGTCAACGAATTCGGCGCGCGTTTCCATGATGTGGTGGCAAAGGCCGAGAACGGCGCCATCGAACCATCGGCGGTGCGCACATACCAATGCGACAAATCTTCAGGACGGCTGCGAAACGGCGCATCGCCCTGCACATACACGCGCTTGACGCGGCCACGGTCGAGAAAGTCGTTCACATAGGTGCCGCCCCAGGCCGTGGTGAGCGTGCCATCGACGTCGGCGGGCAACAGGCCCAGCGCGCCGATCTTCTCCTGGTCGATGTCCACGCCCAAAGTGGGCGTGTCTTCCAGTGTGTTGGAACGCACCAGCGTCAGCAGCGGGTCGGCGCGTGCGGCGGCGAGCAATTGATCGAGCGCGGCGCGGAATTGCTCACGGCTCAGGCCGCCGGTGTTCAGCAGTTCCATCGTGAAGCCGCTGGATTGACCAATGCCGCGCACCGGCGGCGGATTGGTGGCGTAGAACTCCGCATCGCGCAGACGCCGGGACAGATTCTGCGTGGCGCGCTGCGTGATCGCATCGGCGCTGCGCTGCTTGCCGGGGCGTTGATCCCAAGGCGCCAGCGCAATGAAACCGCGCCCGGCATTTTGTCCCGAGCCGGCCTGGTTCTGACCGACGATGGTGAAGACTTCCGGTACGTTCTCGGGTTCTTCGGCGATGAAGTAGTTTTCGATTTCGCGCACGGCCTGCATCGTGCGCGGAAAGGTTGCGCCGGGCGGCAGCGTGTATTGCAACTGCGCGCGGCCCTGATCTTCCACTGGCAGGAAACTGGTGGGCAGCAGCACGAACAGCAGCGCCATGATCCCGACCAGCACTGCATAGACGCAGAGCGTGATTGCGCGATGACCGAGCACCCATTGCACTGCGACGCGATAGCGCGCCGCCAGATGATCGAAGCCCCGCAGGAAGGCATTGCCCACGCGACGCAGCGCGGAGGGCGATGTGGCGGGGCCGGCCGTCTGATCGGCATGCCGGCGCAGCAGCGTCGTGGTCAGCGCCGGCGTCAGTATCAGCGCCACGCATACCGACAGCACCATCGCCGCCACCATCGTCACCGAGAACTGGCGATAGATTTCGCCGACCGAGCCGCCGAAGAACGCCATCGGCAGAAACACCGCCGACAGCACCAGCGCAATGGCCACCAGCGCGTTCTGAATCTCGCCCATTGCGCGGATCGTGGCTTCGTGCGAACTCATCTGCGGGTTCTCGCGCATCACGCGCTCCACCGCTTCGATCACGACGATGGCGTCGTCCACCAGCATGCCGATGGCCAGCGCGAGCGCGAACAACGTCAGCGTGTTGATCGAAAAGCCGGTGGCCGCGAGCACGCCGAATGTGCCCAGCAACACCACGGGCACCGCCACCGCCGGGATCAGCGTGGCGCGCCAGGTTTGCAGGAACACGAAGATCACGATCACCACCAGCACGATGGCTTCCAGCAGCGTCTTCACCACTTCGCGGATCGACAGCTTGACGAAGTCGGTGCTGTCCTGCGGAAAGGCATAACGGAAGTTGGGCGGGAAGTTGCTCGACAGACGCAGCACTTCGGCACGCACCAGTTCGGAGGTGGCCAGCGCATCAGCCCCCGGAGCCAATTGCACCGCCATGCCCGAGCCCGGATGACCGTTGAGCCGCGCCAGATTGTTGTAGCTCTCGCTGCCCAACTCCACGCGCGCCACATCGCTGAGCCGCACCACCGAGCCATCGGGCTGCGTCTTCACGATGATGCGCTTGAACTGCTCGGCGTCGGTGAGACGCGAACGCGCGGTGACGGTGGCGTTGAGCATCTGCTCCTCCGCCGACGGCAACGCGCCGATCTGCCCCGCCGCCACCTGCGTGTTCTGCGCCTGGATTGCGCTGACCACATCGCGCGGTATCAATTGATAGCTCACCAACTGCGCCGGGTTCAGCCAGATGCGCATCGCATACTGCGCGCCAAACACTTGCATGTCGCCAACGCCGGGCAAGCGCCCGATGGCATCCTGCATCGTCGAGACCATGAAGTCGGCCACATCGCCGCTGGTGGCGGTGTCGGACTCATCGTAAATCGCAATCACCATCAGGAAGTCGGCGTTGGACTTCGTGACCACCAGACCCTGTTGTTGCACGGCCTGCGGCAGTCGCGGCAACGCCTGTTGCACCTTGTTCTGCACCTGCACCTGCGCGATGTCCGGATCGGTGCCGCGATCAAAGGTGACGGTGATCGATGATGAACCGTTGCTGCTGGAGTTGGAGGAGAAGTAGATCAGGCCGTCGATGCCGGTGAGTTGCTGCTCGATCACCTGCGTGATGCTGGTTTCCACCGTTTCGGCCGACGCGCCGGGATAGTTGGCGCGAATGTTCACCGAAGGCGGTGCGATGTCGGGATACTGCTCCACCGGCAGCAACGCGATGCCGCCCACACCGGCCAGCATCACGATGATCGCCAGCACCCAGGCCAGTACCGGGCGATCGATGAAGGTGCGCGAAATCATTGCGAAGGCGTGGCGGCCGCTGCGTTGGCTCCGGAGGGATCGGCAACATCGCCTGATGTTGCTGTGATCGCTGCGGGCACCGCATTGACGCTATCTCCGGCTCTGACGCGGCTCAGCCCTTCGACGATCACATGCTCGCCGGATCGCAGCCCGCCAGACACCAGCCAGTTTTCACCGACGGTGCGTTCGGCGACCACGCTGCGCAGTTCGGCCTTGGATTCAGCGTTGACGATCAGCACCTGCGCATTGCCGCGCGCATCGCGCTGCACGCCCTGTTGCGGCACCAGCACCGCATCCTGCGCCTGCACCGGCGCAAACTGCGCACGCACGAACATGCCCGGCAACAGCAGCCCTTCGGTATTGGGAAAACGCGCACGCACCGTTACCGAGCCGGTGCTGGAATCCACCACCGATTCGGCAAATTCCAGCACGCCCGCGTGCGGATACGAACTGCCATCTTCCAGCTTCAATTGCACCGCAGTGGACGTGCGCGCCAGATTGCCGCCGGCCACCTGGCGGCGAAAGTTCAGCAGATCACTGCTGGATTGCTGGATGTCCACGAAGATCGGATCGAGGCGCTGAATCGTTGCCAGTGGCGTGGCCTGCGCAGCCGACACCAGCGCGCCGGTGGTGACGAAGGAGCGGCCGATGCGTCCGGCAATCGGCGCGGTGACGCGCGTGAATTGCAGGTTCAGTTGCGCCGCTTCGGTTCCGGCTTTGGCGCGCTCCACCGCAGCGGCGGCGGCCTCGGCGGTGGATTGGGCGTCGAGCAGGTCTTGTTGGCTGATCACATTGGTCTTGGCCAGTTCCGCGTAGCGTTCGGCGCGCATGCGCGCGGCGTTGTTGGCTGCCGTGGCGCTGCTGAGGTCAGCGCGCGCCTGCGCCAGCGCAGCTTCGTAAACACGTGGATCGATGCGGTAGAGCAGATCGCCGGCCTGAACCACTGCGCCTTCAGTGAACAGCCGTTCGCGGACGATGCCGGACACCTGCGGGCGCACTTCGGAGGTTTCGTAGGCGGTGGTGCGGCCGGGCAGTTCCAGCAGCAGTGGCACCGATTCGCCGCGCAGTTCGACATAGCCCACTTGCACCGGGCCGGTTTGAGCGCCGCGCCCCCCGCCGGCGGCGTCCTGGCGACTACAGGCCCCAATGCTTGCGAGGCAGGCCAGCAGAATCGGGAGGGCCGACTTGCAGCCGATGTTCTTGTCCTGGCGATTGGTGGCAGTCATTGCAGGCGTCGGACTAGGTTTGTGGGCGATATTTCTGCGCATTATGGGTTCGTCGGCGCGTGGGGCCTAGCAAAAAATTGCATAAGGGACGCTAGCGGGCGAACCAGCCGCGCACGCGCCGCGCATCGGCCTGGGCCTGCTGCTGTATTTCGGCGCCGGGCGGCGGCGCGTTGCAGGCCCCGCTGCCGTCCACGCCGGAAGCCTCGCAGAACAGGTTCCAGCTCTGATAGCTCACCGATGGCGTGCCGCCGCCATCCCACAGGGTCAGCGTTGCGTCGAACGCGGTGGGTTGCTGTTCGTTGGCCCAGACGATGCGCAGGAAGCGTCCGCGCGGGCAGGGCGCGGCGTCCTCGGCGAAGGAGTGCGCATAGCTGATCGCCTCGCCATCCACGTACAGGATTTTGTAGTTCACACCGCTGGAACCGCAGCGCTGGCGCTCACCATCAGCCGAGATTTCCGCATATTCGACTCGATGACCGTCCACCTCGCGTGTGAGCAGCGTGGCCTGATAGAGCGTCAGGCCCGCCAGTTCGGCGGGCAGCGGTTCGCGCAGCGGGATGCTTTTCGTGTCGAACTGATAGCCATGCTGGTACATCGCGAAGCGGTGAATGGGCATGAATTCGTAGCGTTGCCGCGCGTCGATGCGCCAGGGAATTTCGGCGTCCGATGGACTATTGAACGCGCGTATTTTTTCGCCGGGCACGGTGAGGCTGCCGGCAAGAACGAACGTGCCGCCGGAAACGAACACGGGTATCCGGGAGCTGCCAAAGTCGTAGTCCAGATCGAAACTGGCTTCCAGCGGGCGCAGCGCTTCGGTCGGCGTCTTCGGCAATTCGATGGTGACGTTCGCCAATCGCCAGCGCAGCATTTTTACTCGGCGCGGCAGCGAAAAACGCAGCGCCGTGCCTTCGCGACGGATGTCGCGGCCCGACAGCGTGACCTGCTCGCTGCGATCCTTCAGGCAGGGCAGGTTGAGAAGCCCGCAGGTCTGCCAGGACGCCGTAACGCCCGGCACTTTGACCGGCGGCGAATACCGCGCCTGAACCGTCCAGTTCGGGTCGGCGAGCAAGGCATCGCGCTGGTCGGTGCTCAGATTGCCGCCGAAGCTGTACAGGTCGAGCGTGACTTCCACATTGCCGGCCGCGCGAGAGGGCAGGCTCAGCAGGCCGGCAAGAGCGCCGAGCAACACGGCCATTGGATGAATCGACCTCATGGATGCTGCAAAATACACGAACGTGAAAAGGATGACAGCAGATGAGCCCAGGGCGCGGGTTTTCGC